>JAFMKB010000078.1 GCA_017853205.1 Gammaproteobacteria bacterium | reverse complement strand
CTCTCGCAGGAAGAGTATCAAGCGGCGTTGCAGCAGCTCGGCGCGGAAGCAGAGCAGGCAAGGCGCGAACTTGTCGCAAGTTTTGATAAGGAACGAGCCGAGACCGAGAAGTCCACTCGCAGTCTTGTTAGAGACATAGAGTCATTGCAGACTTCAGTTGATGAATTACGCCGCGGTCTAGAAAATTTGACAGAAGAAAACAAAAATCTGTCTCAGTATCTCACTGAAGTGCTCAATTCATTTTCGTGGCGGATCACAAAACCCTACCGCTATATCTCAAGAAGTGTGAAGAGTCTTGTCGTGCGCTCGACAGCCGTTCCCAATAACAGGGTCACAGCCGAGACGCCCAAAAGCTCCTCAGTAAACACAGCGCCAACTAAAAGATCATCAGGCAAAATTAAATGCAGCATAGACTCACCGGGCCCAGACATTCAATTAGTCGACGGTGATTTAACCCTAAGCGGATGGGCGTTTTCGGCGGGCAGTAACATTCAGATTTCCGTTTCTATTAACGAGAGACTTTACCGCACATTCGAGCCGAACCTACTGCGAGACGATGTCGCTGCCTCTTTCCGCGCAACTGCTGAAGCTCGCAATTCTGGTTTTAGCGAAACCTTCGAAAAACGCTTCTTGCCACAGGGCCGGTTTACTTTAACTGTTACCTTCGACGACGGCTCGGACAGAGTATCACTCGAGCGTGAAGTGGTTAACTTTACTCGCGCAAAAATTTATCAACTTTGGCTTAGCGACCGACAACGGGTCGCTGCACACCAATTCGAAAGAAATCCGGTAGAATCGAATCGAATTGTTGTAATGGTGCTGGCAGAACATCATGACGCAGAAGTTGATGCCTACATTACATCACTTCAGACCGATTCAGCAGTCGCCGCCGTCGTTTGCATGATTGCAAGCGATCATGAGCCTCGAGAGTACGCTGACGCGTTTCTGCGCAGCCTTTCTGAAGCGGCTAGATCGGCCGATGCACTACTGATTGCTGATAGAGCGGAGAGACTCGCCCCACACGCCCTGAAGTCGTTAACAGCCCTTCGCGAACATGCTGGTGCTGAACTTGTCTATTCTGACCACGACCATCTTGATTCGAATGGCATTCAGACTAACCCCGAGTTTACATTTGGCTGGTCCTCCGAACACCTTTTAGGAAGAAACTACATCGGGGGTGTATATCTTTTCACAACTGCGCTTTTCGAGCGCATCAACACCGAAGCACTACTCAAATCGCTATCCGACGTGATCACCAATAACCCGCAAACCATCACAACGCTGCGCTATCGCCTTCTGCTCGAACTGGGTAACGCAGCTAGGAAAGTGGCGCGAGTTCCGGAGGTTCTTTGGTCGGAAACATCAACGCCAGACACAACGCATCACACCGAGTCTTTATGGGCAAGCAATTTCCTCGAAGAGAACGAGCCTGGGTGCAAATTGCTTGAACACAGTCCCAGCGATGGCTCTAACCCAGTGCGCTATGTCGACCGGCCCTTAACAACAACGCCTCGTGTCAGCATTATTATTCCTACTATGGCCAAGCTTGCTGTAATCGAACCTTGTATTGAGACGCTACTTTCGCTTACAGACTATCCGAATTTTGAAGTGGTCATGCTAGATAATAGCCGCGGAAAAAATCCCGAAGGGATTCTCTATCTTGTCGAAAAGGGGTTGACCGTAATTGAGTGCGATTTCGACTTCAATTGGCCACGCCTGAATAATCTCGGCGCTCGCGAGTCCAATGGAGAACTCCTTCTTTTTCTCAATGACGACGTTGAAATTATCCAAGCAAGCTGGCTTACCGAACTTGTAAAGCAGGCGCAGCGGCCCGCTGTCGGCACTGTCGGTGCGCTGCTCTATTACCCTGCGGGACAGTTGCAGCATGCCGGCGTATTCCTCATCGATTCAGGTGGTGGTGGCCTTCATCTATTTCACAAAATGCTACCGGGCGCTGAGCTGCGTGGCAATTTGCATAATCTTGCCAGAGAGGTGTCTGCGAACACCGGTGCATGCTTAATGGTTAGTAGAGAGAAGTTCGATGCGGTAGATGGTTTCGATGAGAGCCTGGCCGTGGTGAGCAACGACGTAGACCTATGCCTTAGACTAAAGCAGGCGGGCCTCATCAACATCTGGACACCCCGCTGCGCGCTAGTTCACCACGAGAGTATTTCTCGGAAAACACACGTGCCTAAGGAAGATGAAATGCGCATGTGGGAAAAATGGGGAGACGTGCTGCGCGCTGGCGATGAATATTACAATCCGAACTTAACCTTGGATGGCGTCGACTGCCGACCAGAATTAAGGCTGTCAACCGACGTGCTAAAGAGTGCAGATAAAGCTGATCAAAGCACAGCGTCCTCGGTCGATACACCGCCTTTAAAGGGTGTTAATTTAATTGGTTATATTCGTGCAGAAATGGGGTTAGGTGAAGGTGCTCGATCTGACGCGCGTGCACTTGCGGCAGCAGAGATCGAATTTGGCATTATAAATTTTGAGCGCGACAACCCCGCACGCATGGGCGACCTTTCATGGCAGCATAAAGAATGCAGCGAGGCGCCCTTCTCAGTTACGCTATGGCATATAAATGCCGATTACCTCCCCCTCGCTCGCGCGACAATTCCCGCATTCTTGGTCGAAAGAAGCTACCACATTGCTTACTGGGCGTGGGAACTCGAAACAATGCCTGTGGGATGGCGCCCTGCGCTCGATGAAGTCGATGAAATTTGGGTGCCGTCGGAATTTGTGCGCCAAGCGATCGCGTCAGAAACGACCAAACCCGTCGTGTGCATTCCTCACTGTGTGGCACCGAGTCCTGTCGAATCCCTTAATCGCGACTACTTTGGCCTTCCCAAAGAGCCCTTCATCTTTCTTGCGATGTACGACACACGCAGCATGGCCGAGCGCAAAAATCCAAAGGCGGCACTTGATGCGTTTATTGCTGCATTCGATGCCGAAGATGAACGCACGACTCTCGTCCTCAAAGTTAACAACGCGACAGCCGAGTCGATGATTGCTCTAAGGGAAATTATCGGAACGCGCCGCAATATAATCATATTTACAGACGACCACAGTAAATCTGAGATCGACTCACTCATCAACGTCATCGACTGTTTTGTTTCGCTGCATCGATCTGAAGGGTTCGGCCTAGGCCCTGCAGAAGCAATGAGCTTGGGAAAAAGCGTTATTGTTACCAACTGGTCTGGTTCGACTGATTACACCGACCCAAGTCATTGTATACCAATCGATTATGAATTGATTACCTTAGCCCAAGACTATGGCCCGTATCTGAAAGGTCAGCGTTGGGCTGATCCATCCTTAGAACAAGCCAGCGCTGCAATGCGAAAGCTCGTCGATGAACCTGACTTCGCACAGGAACTCGGCACTAGAGCAAGGAAGTTTATTGAAGCCGAATTTTCACCTCGTGCCGTCGGCCAGAAAATAAAATCTCGCCTCGCAGAGATAAATTAGAAACGTCGTAGCAGGCGATAATAAGCCCGTTGAAAGCTGGCGCTACCCGTACGCATTCGCCTCGCCAGAAATAGAGCCAGTCGATTCTTAAGCGACAGTTTTCCGCCGAAGTGGCGATCAAACTCTTTCGCCTGTCGAGCAACGTCGACTAGGTGTTTATTATGTTCAAGCGAGAGGAAGCGTCTCACCAGACCCCTGCCCGTAGCTTCCGAGTTCTCTCGTTGCTTGGCACCGATAGTATTACGTCCATGCTGCCGGTATCGAACGAGAGGACTCGGGATAAACACCAGTTCGCCAAACGCAGTGGCAGTCATGGCGAACCACCAATCATGCATCATGGCGTTTTTCGGAACGGGGAGCGCTGCGTCTAGCAACGCCTCGTTAAACAACGCAGTACATCCCGTCACTAAGTTGCTTACTACTAAATGTGGGAATCGATTGCGTTCGATTTCGAGGCCTTGATACGCAATAAATGAGTCTGCAACATTGTCGAGATTTTGATCTACAACTTCGAGGTCAGAATGAACAAGAACAGGCTTGCTATCGCAACCTTCTATCTGCAGATAGCGTTCTAACTGCAATTCCAGTTTTTCTTTAACCCAGACATCGTCTTGGTCGCAGAAACAGGCGATAACGTGATCGAATCCTAGGAGCGATTTATTCGCGAGCAGGTACTCGCAGAGCACCGAGAAACTGCCGCTAGGACCGTAATTTACCGGTTCCTCCTCGATAATGTGGAATTTATCAGGCGAGCCCTGTGCATAAGCTTTCAGCAACTGCGGCGTACTATCGCTAGAGCCATCGTCGCGTACAATGATGACAAGGTTCTGGTGAGTTTGCGCAAGGAGTGACTCAAGCTGTGCGGCGATAAACGACTCGCCGTTGTAAGTAGACAACAAGACCGCGATGCGCGGTGACGACCCCTCTATCATCTCGGTAAAGTCCCCGCGTCGCGTATGCCCTGGCGGATACTTGAAAAGTAGTCGAAACGCTGCTGCGAACTCAAAAATAACCAGAGGGCTTTGAGCGCAAACCTCGGTGCATCTCTAAGCTTCCAACCGAGTGGCGCGTAGTCTACGCCATAGAGATGGACTCGATTACGGCTCGAATAATAGCTTCGCGAAGGATTGTGGTGCGCAATCAAACCGGCGCGCACCCACGGATGAGCGCTGCGTTCACCGATCGCATGATAGAGGATGGAGGCATCGGAGCCGATCAGGTCGTACCCCATTGCCTTTGCGCGGAAACACCATTCGAGATCGATATTGTCGATAAAATAGTCATCGCGCATTGCGCCAACGGCTTCAATAATCGTGAGTGGAATAAGAGTCCCCGAGGTGATTAGAAAATCCGCTTCGAACTCGGTTCGCAGCCCTTCGAAACGGCGGTTAGTGCGCCCTATAAGTCGATCGAACAATTTAAATGGCGTTTGCTTCATCGACTGCGGGTTCATGATTCTAGGCCCGACTGCTGCCACGCCCTTTTTACTAAGTTTAGAGGCGCGCTCTAGCGCCTCGATAAGACCCCGAGCGAACATATCACCGGGACGACTGTCCTGATCGAACAAAAAGACAAATTCATAGCCGTGCTCTTTCACCCACGCGATACCTTTGTTTAACGCGCGTGCCAAACCGATGTTCTCGCCAATTTTTTCGATTGCCCGACAGCGGGAATAGACTTCTATCGATGCTGCAACCTCGTCGATATTTTTACTGCCATTGTCTAAGACGATAAAGTCGCTGTCTTTCTCGAGCTGACTTAAAAGTTTTAGCAGAGCGGTTAAATCGGGGTTAAAAGTAACGACTACCGCGCAGTGCCGGCTAGGCTTCGGAGCAGTCAGAGCGTTAGATGAGCTAGGCATCAGGCTGGGCCGCCACATCGGTGTCCATAAACACCGGCTGGGGGACTTCGGGTGAGACGGTTATAAACCCTGGCGTTCGCAAGCTATTAAGCAAAAAATAGAGTATCGACACAATCCCAAGACTTAACCCGGTGACTACCCCTGCATCAAGAATCCCACGCCACGGCTGCGGCAATTGACGCGCAATCACTACAAATCCCATGACAACAAGCGTGAGCCCAATAGAAAGGATCTGTCGGCGACGAGTGGCATAGATATAGCCCATACAGAATGCAGGCGCTAAGAGAACATGATGCCAACGCGGATTTTCACGCAGATAGTTAGCACGCTGGACAACGCGCGGTGAAAATCCGCGATGAAATCCCTTATAGCCCTCGGCATACGCCATGTAGAGGATGCTGAAAACTAAGCTGACCCAGTGGGCGAGGCTTAGTTGCAACTCCCCCAGCTCAAAGGCGATGGGTGCGAGGCGAAAGATAGCGAACGATAGCAGGAAAAGTACGCCAGCAATTCCCCATGCAAAGCCCAAAGTTCTCAAGTCGACTCCTCTCCGATTATCGTTGTTGCGCTACGCCCGCAGCGTCATTTGACTAGAACGCCGGCTTAACATGCTGTCCATTATAGCGGCTTTGCGGCACTGGGGCGACGCGCTTCTCTGCAGCGTGGAAGCGCGTCCCCTAGCGTATAACGCCCATGCGCAAAAAGTCGATCTAGGCTATTATCACCCCCTCGACTCACTTTTCGTCTCGACGACTTCAATGACAGGTAGGATGCAATGACGGTAAAACTTGGCGTGGTCATGGATCCGATCGCGAACATCAACGTCAAAAAAGACACAACGCTAGCCATGCTCCTCGCCGCACAGCGCCGCGGTTGGGAATTATATTACATGGAGCAAAACAACCTCTCACTGGATCAGGGGCTCGCGCGGGGCGAAGTTCGCCGTCTCAGCGTCCAAGACAATCCCGACGGCTGGTATGAACTCGGCAGCTCGCAGGACATAGCGCTTTCTGAACTCGATGTTTTGTTAATGCGCAAAGACCCACCGTTCGACATGGATTTTATTTACTCGACTTACATACTCGAGGCGGCGCAGCGCGCGGGCACGCTAGTTGTGAATGATCCTCGGAGCCTCCGCGATTGCAACGAAAAGCTTTTCGCTACTCAATTTCCGCAGTGCTGTCCGCCTCTTATCGTCGCCGCGTCGGCGGCGCGACTGAAGGCGTTTCATGCCGAACACGGCGATGTAATATTCAAGCCACTTGACGGCATGGGCGGCGCCTCTATTTTCCGCGTCAAAGCAGGCGATCCAAACCTGAGTGTCATAATCGAGACGCTGACCGATCACGGTCGTCAACAAATTATGGCGCAAAAGTTTCTCCCTGAGATTGTCGCTGGCGACAAGCGAATACTTCTGGTCGATGGCGAACCAGCGAAATACGGCCTCGCTCGGATCCCTATGTCGGGCGAAACGCGAGGCAACCTCGCGGCGGGGGGCAGCGGCGTTGCGATGCCACTTACCGATCGCGAGCGCTGGATATGCGCCCAGGTCGCGCCGGTTTTGCGCGAAAAAGGACTCCTTTTCGTTGGTCTTGACGTGATAGGTGATTACCTCACCGAAATCAACGTGACGAGCCCGACCTGCGTACGTGAGCTCGATCGCGCGCACGAGCTTGATATCGCCGGGGATCTGATGGACGTTATCGCCACTAAACTTGCGGCTCGAGGTTAGGAGAAATGGCTGCGGACGCGGCAGAGCGCGAACGCTTTAACTTCACGATGTTTCTGTCGATCGCGGCTCACGGCATCTTGATTTTCGGCATAAGCTTCGGCGCCGCGCAGTCGACGAGCGAGACTCCAACGCTTGATATAACTCTCGCGGCACATCACAGCGAGATTGCGCCAGAGCGCGCTGATTTTCTCGCTCAGGCTAATCAGCTTGGCAGCGGCTCACTGGCTGAAGACGCCACACCGGTCGCACCCACCTCACCGTTTCAAGCCGACTTCGAGTCCGCTACGCTGCAGGCGGCGGGGCCAATTGCGCCGGAAAAGAGAGCATTGCAACGGCAGGGCAGCACCGAGGTAGTCGTGACATCGGCAGAGGCACGTGCGCAGTCCAGCGACACGCTCACCGTAACCGAAGACGGTGACGCTCAGCTATCGACGCCAGATTCAACACGACTGGCGATCGCAAGTCTGATCGCACAGCTAGACTCCGAGGTGCAGGAATATGCGCGGCGTCCACGACGGGTTGTGCTCACCGCTGCTTCGACCCAGCGTAGTGAAGATGCGCTCTATCTCGATGGCTGGCGCCGCCGGATCGAAGCGATCGGCAACCTTAACTATCCCGATGCGGCTAAACGCCAGAAACTCTATGGCAGCCTGCGGCTACTGGTCTCGATCCTGCCTAATGGAAGTATTCAAAAAACGGAAATCCTGCAATCCTCTGGGCATGCAATACTTGATCAGGCGGCATTAGATATCGTCATGCTCGCCTCTCCCTACGAGCCTTTCCCACCTGAACTAAGCAAGCAAGCAGACGTCGTGGAGATTATCCGTACGTGGCGCTTTCACGAAGGCAATGCCCTGCGGAGCTATTAATAGCAAG
>JAFMKB010000077.1 GCA_017853205.1 Gammaproteobacteria bacterium | reverse complement strand
GAGGTGTTCTTTATTCCCGATCCGTATTAAGTAAAAGGAGAAGACAATGGTTACAGCAAAAAAAATTGTCCAGAAAATCGGTTCGACGCCAAAAGGCGCATTGAGACAGGGTAAGGCACTCGCCTGCTGCTTGTTTGCTCTCTCGGCCGCTTCGCTGCTTAGCTCAGCACAGACCCTCGCCGCCGACGAGGTGACCTTCCACAAAGATATAGAACCCATCCTGCAGCGCAGTTGCCAGAACTGTCACAGGCCAGGCGGCGCTGGCCCGATGTCTCTCGTTACCTATGAAGAGGTTGCGCCCTTTGCCGGGCTTATAGAGTATAAAACCGGCCTGCGTGATAGGGCTGGCGCTATGCCTCCATGGTATATGGAGAAGAACATCGGTATACAAAGTTATAAGAACGATCCATCGTTAAGCGATGCCGAACTTGCAGCTATTTCAACTTGGGCGCGCAGCGGAACGCCGAAAGGGAATGTGGCTGATGCGCCTGAACCGTTAGTCTTCGACGACAGTGTAAAGTGGACTGCCGGAACTCCGGATCTTATTGTGACAACGAATTCGGTAACCAAACTCGCGGGAACGCCTGACTGGTGGGGCGAGATAGATCGAGTACCAACGGGGCTAACCGAGGATCGCTGGGTAAAATCAGTTGAGATTGTTGAGGTAAACGATGTCGATAACGAGCAGGGGACTGGCCGCGACACCGTAGGCGGGCGCTATATTTTTCATCACATGATTTGGGGAACGGCGGATCTCGATGAAAACGGAGAGCGCATACCTAGCACTAATACAAGCTGGCCTGTGCACGAGGTTGGTCGCAATCCAGACATTTTCGACCCAGATGGCGGCAGATTACTCAAAGCCGGCTCGTATATTGTCTCAGACTCAGTGCATCTGCACTCAAATGGCAAAGACACAACTGGTCATTTGGAAATCGGCTTTAGATTTCATGAGAAGGGTTACCAGCCAAAGTATGAGCGCGTTAATGTGGGCTTGGGCAACGGCGTTGATATTTCGATCGCCGGTAATCAGCGCGATCAAGAACTTCATGCCTATTCGGTGTTGGAACAGCACACGAAGATCATTACCTTTGAACCTCACCTGCACGCACCAGGAGAACGTATGTGCCTAGAGGCTATTTGGGGCTATACGATCGAAACGCTCTCGTGTGTTGGCTACGACCACAATTGGGTCCGAGGCTATGCCTATGACGACGATGCAACGCCGCTTCTGCCTAAAGGCACTATCCTCCATATAGTCGGGTATATGAACAATACCGAAACGAACCCAAATATCCCCGATCCACGCAATTGGCAGGGCTCGGGGAATCGATCTGTTACGAATATGTTCATCGATTTAGGTATGCGTGTCTCTATGAGCGAAGAGCAGTTTCACGAGGAGATGGAGAAGAGGCGTTCGGCGCTTAATTTAGGCCCAAACGATCATGTGATAGGATGCCCTTTGTGCCTAGCACCGCTCGTCTCGCCCATTGCTCAATCCGAGACGCCGATGCCCGACCGTGGGGCTGACTAACAACAGCTCAAAACTACTGAGGGCATCAGTCATGTCCTTTGAATCAAACAGCGCTATAATGGTCGGCGCTAAAAGCACTGTGACACAATGCCAGAGCTAAATTATTGGCAATGTAATAATGGAGAGAGAAGACTCATGCAGTATCAATCAACAACAACGATCCGCGCGTATTTAGCTCGCTTCGTCGCCCTCGGCGTCTCTGCGCTACTAACTTTAAGCCTCGCGCAGATTGCCAATGCCAATAGTTATACGCGTGGCCAACATATCGAACCGGCCTATGAAGGATGGCGCCCAAACGAAGATGGCACATTCAGTTTTATGTTTGGTTATCAGAACGAAAACTGGGAAGAGGAGCCGGACGTTGAAATCGGCCCGAATAACATGTTCTCACCTGGTGATCCCGACCGCGGCCAACCGACACACTTCTTGCCGCGCCGTAATCGTTTTACTTTCGAAGTTAAGGTGCCAGCCGACTGGGGCGATCGCGAACTCGTGTGGACGCTGAAGGTTAACGGAGTAGAGCGCAAAGCTTACGCCACTCTCAAACAAGATTATCAGGTCGACAATATTGTTATCGCCTCTGAAACTGGCTCACTCGGCGCTGGCACCAGTAGCCCTGAATCACGCTCCAATGTGCCACCTGTTCTCACCGTGCAGGGTGACGAAATCCGCACAGTGCGCGTTGGTGAGCCGATGAATCTTAAGACGTTGATAACAGACGACGGTTTACCTACGCCTGATGATGTTCTCGAAGAGGCGCGTGAATTTGCAGAGTTTGCGGGCGGTCCTCTGGCGGCAGCTCTGGTGAATGCAGAAAATGTTTATGAGCGACGGCTCATGCGCCCACCACAGCGAGTAACCGTTGGTAAAGTTAACGGGCTGTACTTGTCTTGGAATGTTTATCGGGGCGCTGGCAAGGTGACTTTTGATCCGCCTATGCCTAAGGTTTGGGAAGACACCCGCACCAGCGCTAACTCACCTTGGGGCGCGCTCTGGACACCTCCACCCATTCCTGAAGATGGCATTTACGATGTCAATGTCACGTTTGATGAGCCAGGTACCTACGTGCTTTGGGGCCGTGCAGACGATGGCGGTTTGTATCACGATGGCTATGTCACTGTGAATGTGACCGAGTAATCGCGCTTTGCCATTGTGAGATCAATAGCAAGAAAAAGGCAGCTCAGGCTGCCTTTTTTGTGTGTGCGTGTTAAGTGGATGTCAGTTACTCTCGGCTGATCGCGCTACATGCTACGCCGATACTGACCGCCGACGTCGAAGAAGGTCTCTGTGATCTGCCCTAGCGAACAAACCCTGACCGCATTCATCAGCTCCGCAAAGACATTCTCACCGTTGATTGCGGCGTCGCGCAGGCGTTGCAGTGCCAAAGTCGAGGTTTCGGAATTTTTCTCTTTGAAGCTTTTCAGCCTAGCGATTTGGCTCTCTTTTTCTTCGGTGGTTGAGCGCGCGAGTTCGATTTCGATCTCAGGCTCGGGCTCATCGCTCAAGAAGGTATTAACGCCGATAAGTGGTAGGCTGCCGTCGTGTTTACGATGTTCATACAGCATCGACTCGTCCTGAATTTTACCGCGTTGATAACCAGTCTCCATCGCGCCGAGCACGCCGCCTCGTTCGGAAATTTTCTCAAATTCTTGAAGTACGGCTTCTTCTACAAGATCTGTAAGTTCTTCGATAATGAACGAGCCTTGATTCGAGTTCTCGTTTACCGCGAGTCCCCACTCCTTGTTTATGATTAGCTGGATCGCCATGGCGCGGCGTACGCTCTCCTCTGTTGGCGTCGTGATCGCTTCATCATAGGCATTGGTGTGAAGTGAATTGCAGTTATCGTAAATAGCGATTAGTGCCTGTAGAGTGGTGCGAATGTCGTTGAACGACATCTCTTGCGCATGCAGTGAGCGGCCACTGGTTTGAATGTGGTATTTGAGTTTTTGGCTACGCTCGTTCGCGCCATAGCGGAAACGCATCGCGGTCGCCCAAATGCGGCGAGCGACGCGACCTAGTACCGTGTATTCGGGATCCATGCCGTTGGAAAAAAAGAACGATAGGTTATGCGCGAAATCGTCTACCGCCATGCCTCGGGCGAGGTACGCCTCAACGAAGGTAAACCCGTTAGAGAGGGTAAATGCGAGCTGGCTGATCGGGTTCGCGCCCGCCTCTGCGATGTGATAACCGGAGATTGAGACCGAATAGAAATTGCGCACCTGATGCTGCGTAAAATACTCTTGAATATCCCCCATGACCTTGAGACTAAACTCAGTCGAGAAAATACACGTGTTCTGACCCTGGTCCTCTTTTAGGATATCGGCTTGCACGGTGCCGCGCACTGTCGCGAGTGTCTGCGATTTGATGGATGCATGCTCTTCCTCGTTGGGCTCGCGGCCGTTAGCGCTTACAAAATTAGCAACTTGCTGATCGATAGCTGCGTTCATATACATCGCTAGAATAGTCGGTGCAGGGCCGTTAATTGTCATCGATACCGATGTGTTCGGCGCGCATAAATCGAAGCCCGCGTAGAGTTCTTTCATGTCGTCGAGAGTCGCGATAGAAACGCCTGAGTTGCCTACCTTGCCATAAATATCTGGCTGATGATCGGGATCGAAACCGTAGAGCGTGACGGAGTCAAAGGCTGTGCTTAGCCGCTTGGCCTCGGCATGTTCGGACAGCTGTTTGAACCGGCGATTGGTGCGAAAAGCATCACCCTCGCCCGCAAACATACGCGTCGGATCCTCCGATTCACGCTTAAATGGGAATACGCCCGCAGTGAACGGGAATCGCCCCGGCACATTTTCGAGCAATAGCCACTTGAGAAGATCGCCGTGGTCGCTGAATCTAGGTAGTGATACCCGTGATATCTTGGTGCCCGAAAGCGAGGTGCGAGTCAGCGCAGTGCGTAATTCTTTGTCGCGTACCTTCACGACATACTCGTCGCCCGAATAGTCCTCTTTGAGCTGATCCCAGCCTGCCAACAATTTGTTTGCGCGACTGTCGATTGCCGATTCGCGTTTTTCAATCAGCGCGTCCAGATCGCTGCTCTGCGTGCTGCTCTCTGCGAGCATTGCCTTTGCCGCTTTTAGCTGTTGGCGCTCGCGAGCAATCTTTGCCTGCTCAGCCACCAACTTATGATAACCGCGGACTTCCTCTGCGATCTCCGCGAGGTAGCGCTGATTCTGAGCGGGGATAATCACTGTTCGCTGCGTTGAGGTTTTGGTATTTGTCCGCGCAAGGCTCGAGGTGTACTCGGGCAGACCGTGTTTGCGGAGTTCAGGCACGAGCGCCTGGTAAAGCGCCGTGATGCCGTCATCATTGAACTTGGAGGCGATCGTGCCGAAGACCGGCATCGCATCCGGCATTTCGCTCCATGCCTCGCGGTTGCGCTGTACCTGCTTGCAGACATCGCGCAGCGCATCTTCGCTACCTTTGCGGTCAAATTTATTAATTGCAAAAACGTCGGCATAGTCGAGCATGTCAATTTTTTCGAGCTGACTCGCCGCACCAAACTCTGGCGTCATCACATAGAGTGACGAGTCGACATAGGGCACGATGCCTGCGTCGCCCTGACCGATCCCTGGCGTTTCAACGATAATCAAATCGAAGCCGCCAAGTTTAATTGCGGCTATAAGGCTGCTCAGGCGAGCCGGAATTTCCATTGCAGCGTCGCGCGTTGCGACCGAGCGCATCATGATATTCGGATGATTGATTGCATTCATGCGAATGCGGTCGCCCAGCAGCGCGCCGCCTGTTTTCCGCCGCGTGGGGTCTATCGCCAGCACGGCGATTTTGAGCGTATCGCTCGCGTCTTGTCGAAAGCGACGGATGATCTCGTCGGTTGTCGACGATTTGCCAGCGCCACCCGTGCCGGTGATGCCGAGTACAGGCGTCGAACTAGTCTGAGCTGCCGACTCTAGTTTTTCGAGTTCGCCTTGCATGTAATGCCCATTTTCGATTGCAGTCAGTGCGCGCGTCAGGGTTATGCGTTTGTTAGGGCCTAGTTCGGTAAGGCTCGGCGGAGTTGGTCTGTCCTTTGCCTGCCGACATTTAAGAATCATGTCGTCGATCATGCCCTGTAGGCCGATAGACTGGCCGTCTGCAGGGGAATAGAGTCTAGTCACGCCATAAGCATGAAGCTCGTTTATTTCGGCGGGGATAATTACACCACCACCGCCACCGAATATCTTTATATGACCTGCGCCAAGTTCACGCAGCTTGTCGACCAGATACTTAAAATATTCGATGTGGCCGCCTTGATAGGAGCTTATCGCAATGGCGTCTGCATCTTCTTGTACAGCTGCCTCGACAATCTCCTGCACCGAGCGATTGTGTGCAAGGTGAATCACTTCTACACCACTGGCTTGTAGAATTCGGCGCATGATATTTATGGCAGCGTCGTGTCCGTCGAAGAGGCTCGCTGCGGTGACGAAGCGGAGTGGGTGCTGGGATTCTGGACAAGGATCGACGGCGTTGGCCGCGGCGGCGATGGAGGTGACGCTCATGCTTTTTTCTCGTTTGCTTTTCTTGGAATATCCCGAGTCTAGCCGATTCTGGTAGATGAGGCACTAGCTCACGACAAGTTACTCTTCAGTCTTGTACCCACCGATTGATTGTCACATTATTAAGTTATCGTTATAGCTCTGTACTAGCGCTCTAGGGGAGAATCCGCATCAATAATTCTATGAAACCAATCACGTCTGTTTATTTATCATGCCTGTGCGCAGTAGCCACAAATACTTTGTTCGGCGCTGAAGTTTCACCGCAGTGGATCGCAGGCGATCACCACATTCACAGTCGATACAGCACGGGCTGGGATCGTGAGCAAGAGCCGCCAGCGCCGATACTCGGTGGCGATGCGATCTACCCAATACACATGAATGCGCTAATGGCGAAGTATTTTGGTCTTGGTTGGATGGTTGCGACTGATCACGGTGGGCCTAACCACAGCAGGGTGAATCTGGAACAGGCCTATCCAGAGCTGCAACAGTCACGTCTAGTCGTGCCTGAGGTTGTGCAATTCTGGGGAATGGAGTTCGACACCCCTGGCGCTGACCACTCGAGTCTGATCATTCCACACAGCCACGAAGAGAGTCAGCAGTTGTTTGCTATCGAGTCGCGCTTCGCGAAACGCGAACCATGGCCGGCAGATTCAAGCTGGGATGCAGAGCCACGATTACTCGAAGCGCTTGAGTTTATGAAGACACAGGAGCGTGCCCCGATACTGATCGCGAATCACCCGTCTAGGTCGGCGGAAGATATCGGTGTCTATGGTCAATACACGCCGGCAGAGCTGCGCGACTGGAATGATACTGCGCCAACTATTGCTGTCGGTATGGCGGCTGCACCGGGGCATCAAGCCGCGGCGCTTAATAAAGATGGCAGCGCGGGAAATCCGCGCCCGAGAGGCTATTACGGAAACGCCGGCACTTTGGGCGGCTTTGATCAATTTACGGCAATTCTCGGTGGCTTCTGGGATTCGATGCTCGGTGAGGGCCGACGGTGGTGGGTGACTGCCAATTCGGACTCCCATGTTCATTATAGCGAGGGCGGTGCCGATTTTTGGCCAGGCGAGTACTCGAAGACTCACGTGTGGGCCACGAAAGATCACGATGCTATTCTCGATGGTATTAGAAGCGGTCGCGTATTCGTCACGACTGGCGATCTGATTTCGGCGTTGGAATTTTCTGCTACTGCAGGGGGGATCTCGGCGAGTCTCGGTGAAGAGCTTGTAGTGGAAAGTGGTACAGAGATTGACGTGGTCATTCGTTTTCTGGATCCAGAGTCAACAAATGCACGTGGACAGAATCCGCGCGTTGCACGAGTTGATCTTATTCGAGGTGACCTGACTGGGGTCGCTAAAGATCGCAGTAACGATTCGAACCCGACTACACGAGTGCATCAACGATTCATGGCGAAGGAGTTTTCAGCTGTCGCTGGGATGAGTGAAGTGCGATTGAAACTACTCGCCGAAAAGTCTGGGTATCTCCGACTGCGGGGAACCAATGGCGAGGAGCTCGAACCGACACAAGATTTGCTGGGTGAAGATCCATGGTCTGATCTTTGGTTCTACTCTAATCCCATATTCATAAGAGTGGCTGAGTAAAACTTCTGGATTCCGAGCCGTCTTGGTTATACCTTCGAGTTGTGCTCTACTAAAGGTGCACAAGGAGAACGGTATGTCAGGATCAGAAAAGTCGGTGATGCATTTAAGCGAAGAGATTATTCAGGAACTCGAGTTACTCAATTTGTTCTCGCTATCGAGTACACTCGAAGGGCTCAAGATTCATCACGAAGCTGATCCCGCAAGAATAGCCGCAGGTGCTAGTCTATTTGCGAAGGGGCTGACCACGCTGCCTGACGGAGGCTACCTTACGCCGCTCGGAGTCGAAGCAGCGGAACACGCTCAGTCTGTGATGAGAATTCTGCGAGCATCAATTGATTAGCGTTGTAGCGATTTGCGCAATAAAAAAGTAACGCGTAAATTTACCGATTCCTGCGAGCGCAGCTAGCTGCCAGAGAGGAACGCGCGCTAT
>JAFMKB010000076.1 GCA_017853205.1 Gammaproteobacteria bacterium | reverse complement strand
TTAGAGCTTCGCGCGCTCCTCAATCATTTTCTCTTGCGCTGCTGCTGACAGCTCTTCTAACCACTTTGTCCAGCTCTCTGGGTCGACAAAAGGATGCGGTTCACCTTTTTTCCGTGTCGTAAGAGCCTCAAGTCGCTCGAAGACTGCCCCTGACCCTTCATGGTTAGGGATATTCACCTCAACGCCATCGAGCGATTGTAAAAAAGCAATGCTATCTAGATACATTTGCGTCCGTTCAACGCCTTCGAAATTTAGCCCTGCGCCTCCAAACATCACCGCGGCATGGGGATAACCGTTGTCATAAACCGTAAAACTCGTCGAGAGCACACCTGGCGTATGGCCAGGGGTTTTCATGAACGTGAGTTTCTCTCGACCCAGGTTGAGAGTCCCGCCATGTGAAGCGGTGAGATGACGAATAGGCTTGGGGTATTCTTGATAAATCGCCGGCTCATCAGTCATCTGCCAGTCTTCTTGGGTCATGACAACGACAGCGCCAAATTCATCCTGGATGCGTCGCGCTCCCCCTATGTGGTCGAAATGAGCGTGACTCACAATCAGGTAACGTATGTCATCGGGATCCATACCGAGATCGCGTATGCCGTCTATGGCGATATCGGTTAATTCACCATAGAGAGAATCAAAAAGAATGAGCCCCTGATCGGTTTCAAGTACCCATGCCGACACCCACTTCGCGCCAACGTAGTAAAGGTTATCGAATACCTGAAAAGGCTCCACACGCTGAAACTTTGGATCATCGCGAGGTGAGTTCTCCTGCGCCTGCACCGAGGAGAGCCAAATCCATCCAATGAGTGCAGAAATAAAAGCCAGCCTAAGTGTTTTAGTCATGTTCAATCCTTTAACTTTTTGTCTGTTTAATCAGTACGATCGCGGAAGCCCCAACACGTGTTCGGAAACAAAATTTAATATCATTTCCTGCGAAATTGGCGCGAGCTTCATTAGCCTCGCTTCGCGCCAATAGCGCTCGACATGATACTCACGTGCGTAGCCAAAGCCACCATGGGTCTGTATTGCCGCGTCTGCGGCAAAAAATCCCGCTTCAGCAGCGAGATATTTCGCCATATTCGCTTCGGCACCACACGGTTTAGCATTATCAATAAGCCACGCCGCTTTTCTTATCATCAGTTCGGCAGCATCTAACTGCGTGCGCGCTTGTGCAAGCGGAAAGGCGATCCCCTGATTTTTGCCTATGGGACGATCGAATATTATGCGCTCGTTTGCGTAGTTTACCGCCCGCCTTAGTGCAGCACGCCCTATCCCCAGCGCTTCTGCGGCGATGAGTATTCGTTCGGCATTGAGTCCGTCGAGCAAATAGCGAAACCCCTCGCCCTCCTCCCCAACGCGATCCGATACCGCCACAGGCAGGTCATCATAAACTACCTCGCAGGTTCGTACTGCATTTCGCCCGAGCTTGGGAATAGGTGAAATAGTAACCTCAGGACGCTGTAACTCCGCTAACAGCAGCGTCATGCCATCGGTTTTTCGCAGCACCTCTTTACGCGGCGTTGTCCTCACAAGCAACAACACGCGCTGGGATTCAATCGCCTTGGTTGTCCACACCTTGCGACCGCGAACGATATAATGGTCACCATCGCGCTTCGCCGAAGTCTCAATCGCTGTTGTGTCTGTGCCCGCATTGGGCTCAGTAACGCCAAAGGCGACGTGCATTTCGCCACGCGCGACCTTTGGCAAATAGGCAGATCTTAGCGATTCGCTGCCATGCTTAACAACGGGGTGCATACCAAATATAGAAAGATGAAGAGGCGTTGCGCCATTCATCGCAGCACCAGATGCAGCAACTTCTTCGAGCAATATTGCGGCTTCTTGAATTCCCTTTCCTGCACCGCCATATTGCTCTGGCATCGCAATTCCGAGCCAACCCGCCTTTGCCATCGAATCGAAAAAATCGCTTGGGAATTCACCGGCGGCATCCTTTTGCTCCCAATATTCATCGGGGAAATCACGACAGAGTTTTCGCACTGACTCGCGGATTAAGCGTTGTTCATCACTTTCACTAAAGTCCATCTGTTGCCCTTTAAACCTCACCAGAGTGAGCGCATTGTCATCTGCGTTTGCGGAAGTTGCTCAGCTATTTTGAGCGGCAATCTGCGCAGCCACTGCGAGCAATTGCTCCGCATGTTTTAAATGGGGAACGTCGACCATCGACCCTTCGAAGGTGAACGCCATCTTTCCGCTCCGTCGATGCTCTTCGAAAGCCTGCAAAAGACTTTCTGCGCGCTCAATTTCTTCACTACTCGGTGTAAAGGCCGCATTGACGACTTCGATTTGATCGGGATGAATGGTTAGCTTACCGGTGAAACCCATGTCCGCTGCTGTTTCACTCTCGCGGCATAGGCCTGCGATATCACGTATATCAGTATAGACAGAGTCAATGGGTTGAACCCCCGCTGCTGCTGCAGCCAATAAGCAGTAAGACCTGACGAATCCAAATACTTCGAGATAATTGCCATTACTGTCGCGCTTCCGACGCGCACGTAGCGAAACAGAGAGATCTTCGGCACCCCAGGTTAATCCGTCCACGCGTGGATGCGAAGTCATTAGAGGCAAGTTAAAAACCGCACCCGCGTCTTCAGTACCAATCAAAACAAGCCGCGGAAGAGTCGCCTGCTCGGGCAGCATTTTTTCCGCCATGCGCAGAATCGAATCTACTGACTCTACAGTCTCTCGGGAGAACACTTTCGGCAAAACAATGCCATCGGGTTGATGCATTACGATTGCTTCGAGGTCGTCTCGTCCCCATGGAGAGTCTAAGGGATTAACTCGTACTAATCGCTCTTTACCGCATTCATGATTCTCATCAAGCCAATCACATACAGCTTCACGCGCAGCCAGTTTTGCCTCGGGAGTAACCGAGTCCTCGAGATCAAAAATGAGCGCATCAGCACCTAGAGTGAGCGCTTTTCCCATCATCTTCTCATTAGCACCGGGTACAAAGTGGAGTGAGCGGCGAAGACGCATTCTTTCTTCCTTTTAGTTAGTCATTCGGGTGTAAATTTTATCTCGGCAAGTTAGATAGAAACTCGTTAACTCAGACCTAATTCTACCGAGATGACCCTTAGTAGTGCAGCCTAAAAGCGCTATAAATCTAACACCAATCATTTATGCACCGCTTTAGAGCACGCTGCACAAAAATGCGCGCCATAACGAGGCAGGATTGTATTAGCGATACGCACCTATCTGTAAAAAACTACTCAAGCATCTGATTTTGTTGATTTTACTATAACTGGCACAGCGCTTGCTATCTACCCTGTGTGACTACTTCGCCCCCCTTAAAAATGGGCAAGCGTCGTACACGAAACCCAAAAATACCTCTCATGGAATTAAAGCGGGTAAAGCATTCGCACTCAATGGAGAAGACCAGATGATGACTAAAGCATTAAACGCAATGACAACAGCAACACGAGCCAAGCTCGTCGCAACAACAGCGCTCGGTGCGAGCTTAATGCTCACCTCGGTCGCCGCACAAGCTGAGCTCAGTGCGAACGCAAGCATAACGAACAACTACCTCTGGCGCGGCCTTACACAATCAGTCAACTTGCCTGCCACTCAGGGCGGCATAGACTATGCTGCCGACAATGGGTTCTATGTAGGTACGTGGATCTCTAACGTAGAATACGATGCGGGAGACGCATTCTCTTACGAGCATGACGTTTACTTCGGCTATTCTGGTGAAGCAGGCGGTATCGGTTATGACGTGGGCTACCTCTATTTTAATTATGATAAGAACGCAGAATTCGACTTTTCCGAAGTTTACGGGTCATTGAGTTTTGGGGGCTTCACCGTTGGCGCACAAATTCTTGCCGACACAGAGGCTGCCGAGGGAGAAGGTCAAGACTTTGGGTTTGGTAAAGCTACCTATATTTACGGTGACTACGCTATTGAACTCGCAAATGAAGCGGAGCTCAGCTTCCACGTCGGTCGCCATGCGGGCGATTTCGTTGAGGCATTCAATGGTACAACTGACGACTATTTAGATTATGGAGTCACTCTCGCGAAGGATGGATTTGCATTTACTATCAGCAGCACCACGTTAGGCAGCGACGACAACAATGACGGCGAGGAAGACTACGCTAGCATGAGCGCGCGAGATAACGACAATATCAAGTTTGTTCTCTCTTACTCAGTGGACTTTGCACTGTAGCTTCACTGCGACATATTCGCCTCTCATCTAGACCATGAGAGAGTAGAAAAACTAGAAGCCTCGCGCTTGCACGCCGAGGCTTTTTAGTTTGTAGTATTAAGATGCGAATCGCGAATCATCATACCCTTGCGGAGACATTGACAGACTAGCTCGCCGCGCTGATTGTAGGCACTATGTTCGAACCACACCACCCCCCTATCAGGCTTACTTTTCGACGCCAGTTTATCCTTGATTACCGTCGTCACCCTTAAAGTGTCACCGATAAAAACAGGGTGCGGAAATTCGACATTCTCCATGCCTAAGTTACCAATTGTTGTGCCTAGCGTTGTTTCTGAGACGGAGATACCAATTACTAGCCCCAGTGTATAAAGACTGTTAACTAGAACACGGCCGTGCTGGCTTTTGCCCGCAAACTCCGCATCAATATGCAACGGCTGCGGATTGTGAGTCATTGCACTAAATAGCAGGTTGTCGGTCTCGGTTACAGTGCGGCGTATTTCGTGTTCGAATACCGCGCCCACTGTTAATCCTTCGAATGTTTTTCCAGCCATCATCCCTCCTTTTTCTAAATGCCCTTCTGAGTTTACGGTAACCTTGTCAGCGAAAGTCGTTGGAAACTTTAAAGGACATACAGTATGTTAAGTCCTCGATTGCATCATCCAAAAAGGCATACATAGTAGCCCTTAAGTTAGCGCTTAAATTAGTCTTTAAAATAGCACAGTTCAGGGAAATCACAGTGGCATCTAGCGGGTATGAATTTGAAGAATGGTGCGGGAAGACTGAAGTTTCTCAGGACGTTATTGATCCTGCGCTGGCTGCGCGACTTCGAACAACTCTACTACACGATGAGCAGACTCTATCTACTGAATTTTTACCCACGCTCGGCCATTGGTGTTTTTTCCAGTCTCCAGCACCTGCTCATCTGCTCAGCGAAGACGGTCATCCGCAGCGCGGGGGCTTTCTTCCTCCTATACCGCTGCCACGACGTATGTGGGCTGGCGGAAAGCTCGAATTTTTCGCCCAAATTCCGATCGGCGCGACGCTAACACGTCATTCCACCATTGATTCTATCCAGGCGAAAGAGGGCCGCAGTGGCAAGCTCGTGTTTGTCACGATCAGACACGAGTACTGGCAAGAGGAAATCAAGCTACTCACAGAGCATCAAGAGCTCGTTTTTCGAGAAGCCGCAACTAATACCCACTCAGACGCAACGAGCAGAAAAACACTCGGCGTAACACCGCCCAACGAGTTAACCGTCCCTCTATATTCGCAGACCTTGAGCGGGGATCCTGTCACTCTCTTTCGGTTTTCAGCACTCACGTTCAATAGCCACCGCATTCATTACGACCGTGACTATGCCGTTAATGTCGAAGGGTATGCTGGACTTGTAGTGCATGGGCCTTTGCTGGCTACTCAACTTGCGCAGTTTGCCGAGCAAAATTTTGCGCCGAAAGATGGCCGCCTTGGTAGCTTCAGCTTCAAAGCCGTAAGCCCCATAGTCGACGCGCAGAACTATACTCTCTGTGCAGGAAATAGAAGCAACGACGGGCGCGTTCCACTATGGATAATAAAAGACGATGGCGTACTGGCAATGCGTGCAGAAGCACAGTTTATTTAATTAGGTAAATACCTTTAATTAAATCAGAGAACTAATCAAATTCAGACCATGGTACAACACTTACCGCCGCTAGAAGGCATCACTGTCATCGCGTTAGAACACGCGATCGCTGCGCCACTCGCTACTCGCCAGCTTGCTGAACTCGGTGCACGCGTAATCAAGATCGAGCGCGTCGATGGCGGCGATTTCGCGCGGCACTACGACGCACGGGCTCGCGGCTTATCTTCTCATTTCGTTTGGACAAACAGGTCGAAAGAAAGCCTTACCCTAGATCTTAAACAGCCTGCAGGGCTCGAGATTATTAACACTCTGCTAAACACAGCAGATGTGTTTATTCAAAATCTCGCGCCCGGCGCTACAGCGAAAATGGGGTTAGGGAAACAGACACTGGCGACCAGAAACCCAAAGCTAATAGTTTGCGATATTAGCGGCTATGGCAACTCAGGCCCGCAGTCTTCCCGCAAAGCCTATGATCTTCTTATACAAGCCGAAGCGGGATTGTTGGGCATAACGGGGAATGTTGAACAAGGCGCAAAAAGCGGCATCTCGATAGCGGATATTGCTGCAGGAACACAAGCACATGCCGCAATACTTGCTGCGCTTATACAACGAGGTAAGACAGGCGTCGGCAGCCATATCGAAATATCGATGCTCGAGGCAATGACAGAGTGGATGGGCTACCCGCTTTACTATTCGCTAGATGGGGCAACGCAGCCGACCCGCTCAGGAACAGACCATGCGACGATCTATCCGTACGGCTGCTTTCGTACCGGCAGTGAGAGTAGTAGCGGCGAGAATGAAATAATGATCGGTATTCAGAACCAGCGCGAATGGGAAAAATTTTGCAGAATCATCCTCGACGATGACAGCTTGATCACAGCGCCGGCCTACACAAGCAATAGTAATAGATCAAAGAATAGAGACAGTCTTCGCATAATTATCGAAGAAAAATTAAAGAAACTAAAAACTGAAGAAGTCATCGAAGCGCTTGAGTCCTGCGGCATCGCTTGTGCGAAAGCCAATACCCTAGCGGAGCTCTGGCAACATCCTCAGCTGCGCGCATTAAACAGGTTTATCGAGGTTGAAACCGAAGTGGGCACTCTCGAAGCGCTTGCGCCGCCAGGGCACAGTGACTCTTTCGACGCTGCTGTCTCTAAGGTGCCCTCGTTAGGCGAACATACTCGCACCATTCTTGGGGAGCTCGGCTACACGGATAGCGAAATTGAGGCACTGGCCGCGGCGCGCGTGATCTGAGCTATGGTGATAGCACTGAGTCCAGAGCGGCCTGAGATTCGCGCACCCCGAAGCCAAGCCAGCCAGCTTCATTCGAGTTGTCTGACGCAGCGAGCAGAGCTTTAAATGCAGCAAGCCGTGCCTGCAGTGCTCTTATATTTTTCGGTTCGGCACGTAGCGCAATATCTGCTGAATGCAGTGCGAGTTCTAAGTCGCCAGACTCGATCTGCGCTTCGGCAAGCATGGCAACCGCTTCCGCGCCACCAGCGAGTTCTACGAGCTGGGGATAGGCGTCGTCGACTGGCGTCGAAAACATTGAAGTCGGATTGCCGTCGAACCAACCCATATAATTTTCATAAATCCCGCGAACAGACCATGAGATACGCCCATACCCTTCACCGATATCCAGATCAGACGGCAGACTGATTTCGGCCATGAGTGTATGCACGTCTTTGCCCTGATTCATGCCTAACACGGTCTTGTCGTGGACATAGAGGATAGCATCGCGATAGCGCGTAAGTTCGCGTTCTATTTGTTGTTCACCAATAATTGCGTCTCCATGACTCGGAATAAGGATTTCGGGCTTTAGAGCAAGTATCCGGTTAATCGAATCGACATAGTCTAGCGCCCAGCGCGGTTTAGTTCCGCGCAGCGTATACATGTTCGGGAACGAAGTGTAAAAATTATCGCCAACAAATGCGGCGCGATACTTTGGTATCCAGACGCTCAAGTGATCGTAGGTCTCTCCTGGCGTATGCAGCACGTTAAACTCGACCCCTCCGAGCTCGAAATCATATTCTTCGTCGAACATAATCGTTGGCACTATGTCGGCGCCAAAATTATCCACTCCTTCGGCGATCTCGAGCTCACTCAGCTGCACAACATTGAGACTAGGGAACTGCGCCGCATTGCGCTGCGAAAACATTCCTTTTAACCGGTTCTGATAATTGACGAATTCATAGTGCTCGTCCTGCGCGATTATCTCAGTACCCTCTTCGCGCCATGCATTGACTCCTCCGGTATGGTCGCCGTGAGCATGGGTCAGGATAATGTATTTTACAGGGCCATCGTCCTCGGCCTGCAG
>JAFMKB010000075.1 GCA_017853205.1 Gammaproteobacteria bacterium | reverse complement strand
CTGCTTCCTCGCTATCGAGAAACACCGGTGGATCTAGCAAAATGGTGTGCTGTGTAAGCACCCGTCCGCTCGGCCATCGTGTATCTAACACCACCTCTAGATAAGGTGTTCGAATCACAGAAGCCGATTCCAGTCGCGCGTAAGGCCCCGCTTCATCTACACCGAGGGTAATCTGTATTTCGGGAAAATTATCGACGACATCGACACCTAAGCGCTCGAAATTATCAGCGCCCGCAACGGCGACATCTATTTCATCCAGCGGCGTAGAGCCGAGATCCGTAAGCTGAATACGAACGCTCAGAGGCTGATTAATCGAGGAGTCTGCGCGAAGTTGCCCAAGACCCACCGCCCATAAGCTGCCCGAGAACGAAAAACAGCTTATTAACGCGATAAGGACAGCCAGATTTTTTCGCCACATATCGCTAATTCTCTGAGTCTGCATTGGGTTATTTATTGCTACCACAGACTCAGCACGCGTCCGTGGCAGAGCCTTTAGAGATAGGTCTTCAGGAGTTCTTCGGCTATTTGCACCGAGTTCAATGCCGCACCTTTCCTAACATTGTCCGAAACTATCCAAAAATTCATGCCATTGACCATCGAAATATCTTTGCGTATGCGGCCAACAAACACGGGATCCTGACCTGATGCGTGCTTAACGGCTGTCGGGTAGCCTCCATCGACACGCTCATCGATCACCTTTACGCCCTCCGCTTTGGCAAGCAGCTCTCGCACCTTCTCTTCTGAGATCTCTGCATGAGTCTCTATTTGCACTGCCTCCGAATGCCCATAAAAAACCGGTACTCGGACACACGTAGCACTGACAGCGATCGACTTATCGCCAAAGATTTTTTGCGTCTCCCACACCATCTTCATTTCTTCTTTGGTGTAGCCGTTGTCTAGGAAAACATCGATTTGTGGCAAGACATTAAAGGCAATCTGCTGGGGGTAAACCTCAGCCGTCGCCTCACGTCCGTTGAGTAACTCAGCAGTTTGCTTTGCAAGCTCCTCAATAGCTGGCTTACCGGTGCCCGATACGGCTTGATACGTCGCCACGCTAATGCGCTTGATGCCGACCGCGTCATGAATGGGTTTTAGCGCGACCAACATCTGAATCGTCGAACAGTTTGGGTTCGCAATGATATTCCGGGTTGTGTAATCCGCTATTGCCTCTGGATTGACCTCAGGAACAACTAGTGGAATTTCATCGTCGTAACGGAAATGTGAAGTATTGTCGACAACTATACAGCCCGCAGCGGCGGCCTTTGGCGCGTAAACCTCAGAGATGCTTGCACCTGCAGAGAATAAGCCTATTTGCGCTTTTGAGAAATCGAACTCGGCTAAGTCTGTGACCATGATAGGCTTATTTTTGAACATCAAGGTCGTGCCCGCAGACCGCTCACTCGCAAGCAGATAGAGCTCCCCAACAGGGAAATTGCGCTGTTCTAATATTTCTATAAGCGCCTCGCCGACTGCGCCAGTGGCACCGACGATTGCTACGTTTACATTCTTATTCATTACAATTACTCACTAAAACGAACCACGTATGGATATCAACTGACCCTCGGCGCTCGCACAAGTTGCGCGCTCAGAATCAATTCGACAGGGTGAAATACCAAGGCGACTTAGTCCGCCATGTCGTTTCGAAGGCAGTAATTGCTGCCGAGTCCTCCAGTGTCAGGCCGATATCGTCGAGCCCATTAAGTAGACAATGCTTACGGAATTGATCCACTTCGAAAGGGATTTCTTCGCCGGTCGGCTTGCGTACTACCTGAGCATCGAGATCAATCTCGAGTTGATAACCCTCAGTCGCTTCGACCTCAACAAATAGGTCATCAATAACAGCCTTATCGAGAACAATTGGCAGCAGTCCATTTTTAAAACAATTGTTAAAAAATATGTCTGCAAAGCTGGGAGCGAGAATCGCTCTAAATCCATAGTCGTCCAATGCCCAGGGGGCATGTTCACGGCTAGATCCACAACCGAAATTTTCTCGAGCGAGCAATACGCTCGCACCAGCATAACGGGGCTGGTTCATAACAAATTCTTTGTTCAGGGGACGCACACTGTTATCTGCGTCAGGCTCGCCTTTATCAAGGTAACGATGCTCGTCGAATAGATTGGGGCCGAATCCTGTACGTTTTATCGATTTAAGAAATTGCTTAGGAATAATAAAATCTGTGTCGACATTGGCACGATTGAGCGGAAGCACGATCCCCTTCTCAGTACTGAATTTTTTCATTGTCTGGTTCCTTAAAATCTATAGCTCGCGCACATCGACAAAATGTCCGTGAATCGCAGCAGCGGCTGCCATGGCAGGGCTCACCAAGTGAGTCCGCCCACCAAAACCCTGCCTCCCTTCGAAATTGCGATTGGAGGTGGATGCGCAGTGCTTCCCATCACCTAGTTGATCGGCGTTCATGGCCAAACACATGGAGCATCCTGGCTCGCGCCACTCGAGTCCCGCGTCGATAAATATCTTATCGAGCCCCTCTTCCTCAGCCTGCTTCTTCACAAGACCTGAGCCTGGCACAACCATCGCAAGCTCTATCGTCTCTGCGACTTTCTTGCCTTCGACTACTTTCGCCGCTGCACGTAAATCCTCGATGCGCGAATTGGTGCACGAGCCGATAAAGATCGTGTCGAGTTTAATTTCTTTTATCGCGCTACCGCCTTTGAGGCCCATATACTTAAGCGCTTGCAAAATACTCTCTCGGCGAGAGAGATCTTGTTCTTGCGCGGGGTCGGGTATCGAACCATTAACCGAAACCACCATTTCGGGTGAGGTACCCCAAGTGACTTGAGGCTCGATTTCCGCTGCGTTCAGCTCAACCACCTTATCGAACAACGCATCTTTATCGCTGCGTAACCCAAGCCAAGCTTCAACCGCCCGATCCCATAGCTCGCCCTTGGGTGCGAATGGTCGGCCTTTTATGTAGTCGATTGTCGATTGATCCACCGCAATCAAACCTGCGCGGGCGCCTGCTTCGATAGCCATGTTGCAGACAGTCATACGACCTTCAATGCTGAGCGCCATAATGGCATCGCCACCAAACTCGATGGTATAGCCCGTTCCGCCTGCCGTGCCTATTTTGCCGATGATCGCTAGAACGATATCTTTTGCTGTTACCCCATGAGGCAGCTCGCCATCAACACGCACGAGCATATTCTTGGCTTTTTTAGCCATCAAGCACTGAGTCGCCAACACATGCTCAACCTCAGAGGTGCCAATGCCATGCGCAAGGGCGCCAAGCGCGCCGTGCGTCGAGGTATGCGAATCACCGCAGACAATCGTCATGCCGGGCAGCGTCGCACCTTGCTCGGGGCCTACTACATGGACGATACCTTGCCGAATATCGTTCATGTTCATTTCAAGAATGCCGAACTCGTTACAGTTATCGTCGAGCGTCGTCACCTGAATCTTCGAGATAGGATCAAGAATGCCGTCGATACCAGCGCGACGCTCTGCTGCAGTCGTAGGGATATTGTGATCGGGAGTCGCAAAATTAGCATCTGCTCGCCACGGCTTACGTCCCGCTAATCGGAGGCCCTCAAAGGCTTGAGGCGAAGTCACTTCGTGAATTAAGTGGCGATCGATGTAAATCAATGCTGTGCCATCGTCTCGCTGCGTCACCAAATGCGCATCCCAAATTTTGTCGTACAACGTCTTACTGCTCATATTTTCGTTCCGCCAATTACCTTATCCATTTTAATCAAATACCTATATAACTATTTGATTAATCTATTAAATTTATTCCTTTCTGGCGTTTGATACCCATTTGCCCTCGATCCCGTAGCAGGTGATCAATTAGCACTAGCGCCATCATCGCCTCCGCGATCGGCGTCGCTCTAATCCCGACACAGGGATCATGACGCCCCGTGGTAATGACTTCCGCGGGATTACCGTTAACATCAATGGACCGCCCAGGCAGCCGGATGCTAGAAGTCGGCTTCAGTGCGATGCTGGCTCGAATATCCTGACCGCTCGATATGCCACCGAGCACGCCGCCTGCGTTATTGCTCAAAAAACCCGTTGGCGTTATTTCGTCTCTGTGCTCGCTGCCCTTCTGTGCAATCGACGCGAAACCTGCACCGATTTCAACACCCTTCACTGCGTTGATGCCCATTAGCGCATGCGCTAAATCGGCGTCCAAACGATCGAAGATAGGCTCACCTAACCCAGCTGGCACATTCGTTGCGCAAACATCGATACGCGCACCGATGGAATTACCTTCTTTACTCAGCGCTGCCATGTAAGCTTCCATTTCTTCGACTTTGCTTGCGTCTGGACAGAAGAAGGGATTGCGTTCTATTTCGTCACGATCTACCGACTCTATTTTAATCGGGCCCAACTCGCTCAAATAGCCGTAAACCTCGATGCCGCACTCCTTCGCTAAAAACTTCTTAGCCACCGCCCCAGCCGCCACGCGCATCGCCGTTTCTCGCGCAGAAGACCTACCACCGCCCCGATAGTCGCGAGTCCCGTATTTCACCTGATAAGTGTAGTCGGCGTGCGCTGGCCTGAACTGGTCTTTTATTTTTCCATAATCCTTAGAGCGCTGATCGGTGTTGTGAATCAGTAAGCCGATCGGAGTACCTGTCGTCTTACCTTCAAATACGCCAGACAGTATCTGCACTTCATCGTCCTCGCGACGCTGTGTCGTATACCTCGATTGTCCGGGTTTACGCCGATCGAGGTCGTGCTGAAGATCGGCGCTACACAATTCCAGCCCCGGCGGGCAACCGTCTATCACGCAGCCGAGTGCTGGGCCGTGGCTTTCACCGAAACTGGTAACCGTGAAGAGCTTGCCAAAAGTATTTCCGGACATTGTTTTGCGTATCTCTGTTAATAGTTACTAACGAACAAGTGCAATAAGCGATTTTCTTAGCCAGCGCTAACGGCGCAGACAATCCTCCAACTCACTGTTAATATTCGATAAACTCGGAGAAGTAAAAAACCTGACTGATAACAAAAGCCCTTAAGTATACACTACTTAAATTGCTCTCTGTAGCGAAGCAGCTCATCTCTTGTTATCGCAAAAACGCCCTCACCTCCGTTAGCAAACTCAAGCCAAAGCAGTGGTACCTCGATAAGTCGCTGACTAAGCTGCTCATGGCTATAGCCAACCTCCATGACCAACACGCCATCCTCTGTTAAATAATCGGGCGCTTCGCGGAGGATTTTGAGCGGGATCGCGAGTCCGTCATCCTCACTAACAAGACCCAGTGCCGGCTCGTGGCGGTATTCCGTCGGCAAGTCCAATACCTCGTCTAACGGCACATAAGGGGGGTTGCTGAGTATGAGGTCATAACAACCGTCGAGCGCCGCAAATAAATCCGATTGCAGTGTAGTCACCCTCGCCGCTGCGTTATGTAAGGCGACATTCTCCTGCGCTAGAGCGAGGGCGTCGTCAGAAAGATCCGCAAGATCAACCTTCGCTTCGGGAAATTGATGAGCGGCGAATAGCCCAATGCAGCCCCCGCCACAGCAAAGGTCGAGAATACGCGATGGAGGCATAGCCACGAAAGGCGCGCACCCCCCGGCGATAAACTCGGCGAGCGGTGAACGTGGAATAAGAGCGCGTGCATCGGCGATAAAGCGCAATCCGCCAAACCACGCCTGGCCGACCAAATACGCAACAGGCGTTCGTTTGCTTATTCGCGCTTCAACGCGGGAGTCTAACAACTCGCATTCCTGCGGCGAGAGTTCACGCGCGTATGCAGTAGGATCGTCGAACGGGATATTAAGCGAGGCAAAGACGAGGTAAACCGCTTCGTCATACCCATTATCGGTCCCATGGCCGTAGAATAGCTCAGCCTCATCAAAAACCGCACCCGTCCTCTCGACGTATTGCCCTACCGTAACCATTCTGCATTCCTGTTCGTTCGCAAATCAGCCTAGCGCTGAGACCGCGCTATTATGCTGATTTGTCGCTCGATTGTCGCCACAGCACCGAGAGTGCCTATCTCGGAAGCGCTTTACCCCGCACGCCGCATGACGTAGGGTAGCGCTCGAAAAATCAAAGACGGGTTTTACACGAAAAAACAGGTAAACTTGCTGCTTATGACCAATCTACGTGGTAACAACACGTAGGAAACCTGAAGGGAGCCTCGAAGTGAGCGCGCAAAGCAAAGATCAGACTAACGAATCGGCCGCAGCCATTAATTCCATGCAGGACGCCTACCTAACGCTGCTTAAAGATGTCGGCGAGACGCCAGAGCGAGATGGACTCAAGGACACGCCGCAACGCGCAGCCAAAGCACTGCATTTCCTCACGCAGGGCTATCGTATGGATATCGATGAGGTGATCAACGGGGCGCTGTTTGAGTCAGACAACGACGAAATGGTTATCGTGAAAGACATTGAGCTCTATTCCATGTGCGAGCACCATATGCTCCCATTTATAGGTAAGTGCCACGTCGCGTATCTACCAAAGGGAAAAGTAATCGGGCTATCCAAGATCGCGCGCGTTGTCGACGTGTTCGCACGAAGACTTCAGATTCAGGAGAATCTCACCAACGAAATCGCGACCTGCATAGTGGAAAAAACCGGTGCGGCGGGAGCGGCTGTAATCATCGAGGCGAAACACATGTGCATGATGATGCGGGGCGTTGAGAAACAAAACTCTACGATGACGACGTCTTGTATGCTGGGCGCATTTAGAAATAGCCAGACAACCCGCGCCGAGTTCCTATCACTTATTAGTCGTTAGCGACCTTACTCGCTCATTGACTCTCACCTACTCTCACTAAAGACGGTCGGTTTGCATAACCACCAGTTCGATGCGATCGCGGCAGTCGCTCAGCGCACAGGAGGGGGCTAGCGGGCCGACACCTGCAGCCTTCACTCTAGCGCTATCGATGCCTTTCTCGATGAGGAGTTCTCGAATAAGCTGAGCCCGATTCTCAGATTGCTCGAGCAGTGCTTCAAGCGCTCGCTCGGGCTGACTCAGATGACTCACAATATAGACGCGCATGTCGGTTTCCCGCTGAAGGAGCCTCACCAAATAATCGAGAGCCTCTGGATCAACCAACCGTTCGTTGTCGCCTTCGCCCGAGTCGAATTCGACGGATGGGAGAATAACGCTCCCCGACTCAATCAACGAGGACGCGAGCACACCTTCGTTCACGAGTACTTGCGGCACGATTGCAGTTTCCCGCTCAATGATTTCCATATAGGCATAGAGACGCCTATTGGCGCGAGTGATCAGGTAGAGTGCGAGAAACGGATCCTCCGCGAGCGCCGTATTGCTGCGTGCTGCAAGATAGTACTGGTTGCGCTCGGGGCCGTAGAGAATCCGGCGCTTGAATATATCATTTGCCCAATAGTTACTGCTCCCGCACGATCGACCCTCGCACGAATAAAGAACCTCGTCGCCACGCTCGCGTAACTGCTGCGAGAAGAACTCTCGCACATCGCTTACTTGATAGTCGGACGGGATTGCGTAGACGATGCGAGTAACCCTCCCCTTAAGCCGCTCAGATGCCTCTGGCACCACTTCGCCCCGGGTCCGCTGCAATGTGCCGAGAACAAGCTGATGGTTTAGTTCATTTGACACCTCATACTCGACGATCTCCGAGTCTGGAAATCGAGCTATTAAGGGGTGGTCATTTTTCGCAGATTGCGCACTGGCGGCTTGGGCGTGTACAGGTATCGACGCAAACGTCAACGCAATGAAACCCAGCACAGAAAATACTGAATAACTAGCCGCCTGTAACCGAGAAAACTGCATCATCAACTCCTCAGGATAGATTTCGATAACTTATGCTCGATACCCCACAGTAGCACATCCAAGCCCAACCCATTCGATCTCTAGCTCCACAATCTCACCGGTAGCGAGCTGTGGCTGAGAGTGCAACTCGCCGTCGGAAAGAAGGCCAAGAAGTGTCGACAGAAGCGGATTATGACCAACAAGCCAGAGTTCAGTTACGCGTTGCGCCTGAGCCTGATCAATAAGAGCAAAAACGGCGTTGGGATCACGATCAGGCTCCAGTCTATCCTCTGTTATAAACGAGCATGGCGACCCATTAGCACTCAATTCGTCAGACAGGATGGCAGCAGTTTGCTGAGCCCGCAGCAACGGGCTCACGACAAAGCGCACGCCCGCCATGTCACCATTAACTGTCTTATCATT
>JAFMKB010000006.1 GCA_017853205.1 Gammaproteobacteria bacterium | reverse complement strand
GTGCAGGAACGTATTTACGAGGTAGGCTACTTTAAAGGGATTGTTATGCAGTCTGGCACCGGGCAACAGCTCGGCGGTGACCAGCAAACAGCGCCCGATCTAATCGGATATATTTTTGTAGAAATGACGGACCGTCGCGAACGCGACCTCGACGGCTTTGAAGTCGAGAACCGCTACAGACAAGCAATCGCCAATCTTCCCGGCGCTCGCGCAGAGGTCGTCTCACTCGAGCAGGGACCACCGGTTGGTAAGGAAATCCAGATAGAGCTGTCTGGCGACGAACTCGAACCCCTGTTCGCCGAAGCTGCGCGTATTCGCAGTTTTATGGAAAACGAGATGACAGGACTTATCGATATCGATGACACCGCGCCGGTGCCTGGCATCGAATGGGAAATCGAAGTCGACCGCGCACGCGCTGCAATGATGGGCGCGAGCATGGCGGAAATTGGTACGGCCATACAACTCATGACGAATGGCGTCTTTATGGGCGACTACCGCCCTAACGACAGCGAAGAAGAAGTCGACATTCGTATCCGCTACCCTGCCGAATACCGCGGCATCGAGCAAATGGACACGATTCGCATTGCCACCGCCAACGGGCCTGTACCCATTAGCAGCTTTATCACTCGAGTTGCAAAACCCGCGGTGAGCAGCATCCAACGGGTCGACGGCGCACGCGTTGTCTATGTTCGCGCGAATCCCGCACCGGGCGTCGTTGCTAGCAACAAGCTTATCGAAATAGATCAATGGCTCGAAGAGAATCCGCCGCAGCGAGGCGTCACTGCTGTGTTCCGCGGTGCTAACGAAGAGCAAGCCAATTCGGCTGCATTCTTAGGTAAAGCCTTCAGCCTTGCAATGGCCCTCATGGCGATTCTGTTAGTGACGCAGTTCAACAGCTATTATCAATCGCTAATTATCTTGTCCTCTGTATTGCTGTCTACGGCTGGCGTTTTGCTAGGGCTCCTAACTACGGGGCAAACCTTTAGTGTCATTCTCACCGGCATCGGTATTGTGGCGCTCTCGGGAATTATCGTGAACAACAATATTGTACTTATCGATACGTTTAACTATCTCAAAGCCAAGCATACCGATTGGACACTCGAAGAGATAATCGTGCAGACGGGGGTTCAGCGACTGCGTCCGGTTTTCCTCACTACCTTCACCACCGGATTTGGTCTATTGCCACTGGCGATGCACGTCTCTGTCGATCTCATCAATGCTGAAATCGAAGTCGGAGGACCGATTACCTCTCAGTGGGTAAGCCTTGCATCTGCAATCGTATTCGGACTGTCATTTGCGACGATTCTTACGCTAATCGTGACACCCGCAATGCTCGCTCTCCCAGATGCCTTACGTAAGATGCTGCGGATGGAACCGAAGCATCAACCACTTGGGACTAACCTCGCTACAGGCTAAGCGGAAGCTATTTAGTGAAGAGACGAAGACGGCGACCCATCGGTCGCCGTTTTTTTTATGACGCAACTTACTGTTTGATGAATTGCCGATTGGCCGCGCGCTAAATTATAACAAGGTGTCAACACGCACAGAGCAGACTCTAGCGGTAGGTCCTATTTGAAACCAACGTCTCTGCAAGCAATAATAATAAAACGAGGCTGAGCACCCACCACCAGAGTCTCTGAGGCCCCTCTAATTCGATCATGCGCTGAGCAGTGCGCACCTCGCGCGGGGCAAGGCTAGCGTTCTCCGGATTAATAATCGCGTCAAAAACCGATTCGACTGAAGCACTCGCTAACGAAGATTCATTGATGTCTGCATTAATGGCTACCAACCGCGTCTGAGCTCTGCCCCCTCGTTGGTCTTGCATCTCGCGAGCTAAGCGCGACAGTCCTACCTCTCTAAAATTGGCCACCTCTGAGTCACCAACAAGATAACGACTCGGCTCGCTCGGACGCGCAGCTAAATAGTCGAGCGTCTCATGCACGAAGGGGAGATAAAGTGGCTGCAGCGGGAAATCACCCCATTCCGAATCCAGCGGCATTGCCGTAAGCAGCACGCGCCCCTCTCCAGCGCGCGATTCTAAAAGCGCAGGTGTCGCATCATCGAAACGCATCAGTGTCGCAGCATCCTCTTTTGGCGTTAAAGTCCACACACGCTGGAATCGCGTCGACCATTCAACGGGCAGGCCGGTGAACAGCGGATGGCGGCGATCTAAATCGGCAATGACTCGATAATCCCCAGCGCGCAGTCGCTGACTACCCGCTAAACTACCCGGGAGAATAGAATCTAACGGGCTCGCAACCTCAGCAGCTTGATCGCCTGGTGCAACCAATAGCCCGCCTCCAGAGCGCACAAAGTCAACTAACTCGCGCGCTTGTTGAAGGCCTAATGCACCGACGTTAAGCAGGACAACAACCTCCGCGCCTTGAATTAGCTCAGGAGTTAACAGATTTGGCACGGTGCTAGTCACTGAAAAGGGACCGGGTTCCCCTCCACTGCTCGCCAACTCGAACCAATGTGCTTCATCATCGAACCAATCCGACGATGCCTCGCCGTTAACTACAAGCACATCAACTTTCGGCTCTATGGTTACAGCCGCAAAGCGAGAATTATCAGAGACAAAATCATCACCCTGCACGCGAATCTCAATCCCCTGTTCTCCACTTCCCGTTAGCGCGTGAGCAAACTCGACGACTTTCTCAGACACGTCTGTAAGCTCGACATCTATTCTTTCAACGATATCTCCATCAACAAGCAGAGTTGCCTGCGCACGTTCAATCGGCAATGTGCCTGTCGAGCGGATGCGCGCCAGAACAGGGCTCGCCTGCATCCCTTCTACAAGAGTCGAGGGGATGCGAACGTCTGCGACTGTGAGATTCTGCGTGGCCTCAACGCCTACATCGACAGGAGTAAAAGCAACACCCCTCGCCAACTTCCAACTGCCGTCTAATTCATCTACAGCCGTGGTTTGGAAATCAGAAATCAGCGTGATCGAACGATTCTCAAACGAGGCTGCGGCGAGCATCTCGTCGGCAAGCGCTAGGCCCGATCGCAAATTCGTAGAGCCGAAACTAGGCTCCTCCAGCGTATCCAGCACGCGCATCAAGGCGGCTCGCTCTTCTGTAAAATCAATCAGTACCGTGGCGCGTTCATCGAGGACAACTATCGCAGCCTCATCTCCCGGTCCCAGGCGCTGTAAAAACTCACGTGCTTCGTCCATTGCCTCATCGAATACGCCGGGATAACGCATACTTAGCGTCGCGTCGACCACTAAAACTGCAGACTGAGGATCGGCGTCCAGTAATTTCGCAAGCGACTGATTGAGCAAGGGTCTTGCGAAAGCAAAAACGAGCAGGCTGATAAGAAGCGCGCGCAGTAACAACAGTACCCACTGTTGTATATGCTGAAAAAGAATGAGCTTCTTCGGTGTGTTTTTCAGAAATCGAATCGAGCCAAAAACGACCTTAGGTGGTCGCTCGCGCCGAATCAGATGAATAGCAATCGGGATTAAGGCAGCCAAAAGACCGAATAAAAGAAGAGGCGCTAAGAACACCATCTAGAATCCCCTCGCCCGTTTGCTTAAATAGGCCGACAGTGCAGAGTCAATCGGGTCAGCAGTATTAAGAAGGCAATAATCAACCCCTGCTCGCTGACATTGCTTTTTGCATTCGGCTAGATAGGCATTCACATTTTCAAGGTAGGCTGCGCGCACAGAAGCGGGAGTCGTAATAAAGGCTTCGCGCGTCTCGCTGTCGATGAATTCGGACGATTCGTCAAAGGTAAAGTTGAGTTCTGCATCATCCATGACATGGAGAACAATGACATCATGACCCATCGCACGAAGATTGCGCAGCGTCGCGATAGTTTCCTCCTCACCCTGAAGCAAGTCAGAAATAAGCAATACGAGACTTTTTTTAGTAAGCGTCGCCGCAAGGTCGCTCAAGGGGCTCGCTGCATTGGTTTGATCGCCCGGAGACACCTGTGTGAGAAGCCGCAGCAGGTGCATAAGATGTGGTTGCCGGCAGCGCGCTGGCAAAAATTCTTGCAGCTTGTCATCGAAGGTAATGAGACCCACCGCGTCGCGCTGGCGCATTATAAAATACGCAAGCGCTGAAGCGACACTTATACCGTAGTCGAGTTTACTCATACCGCCCGAGGCATACGTCATCGAAGCACTGGTATCGAGAGCAATCATGCAACGAGTATTAGTTTCGTCCTCGTATTGCTTAATGTAGAGCTTGTCGCTACGAGCGTAGAGTTTCCAGTCGACATGACGCAGATCATCTCCGCGTTGGTAGTGACGATAGTCATTAAATTCCACACTGAAACCGCGGTGCGGACTGCGATGTAGGCCCGACAAAAAGCCCTCGACCGCCACACGCGCGCGCAGTTCGAGATTGTCGATCCCTGCGAGTATGCTCGGATCCAAAAAGTTCGCAGCCCCTTCAGTGGGCGCCTTGGATTTCGAGGCCTCGGTCTCTGTCTTTGTTGGCATAGGTTTCAGGTCTTACTCATGCTCGATAAAAGCAGCGGTGAAGTTTAGAGGTATCACAAAATACACAAATTTACAGTCCCGAACTCGGCTCCGGTACCTCTTCGAGTAACCGCGAGATCACGGTGTCGGTAGTGATGCGCTCTGCCTCAGCGTGGAAATTAAGCAATACACGGTGTCTGAGTACCGACGGTGCCAACGCGCGGATATCACCGAAGGAGACGTTATAACGACCATGTAGCAATGCTCGCACCTTGCCTGCAAGAACAAGATTCTGCGAAGCGCGAATGCCCGCACCCCAACTCACCCAATCTTTAATGAACTGCGGCGCCACATCGGACTGAGGACGCGAAGAATGCACAAGTCTTACCGCGTACTGTATCACCGCCTCGGCAGCGGGGACCTGCCGGGCTATGCGCTGAAATTCAAGAATGTCCTCGCCGCTGAGCGGATGCGAAAGCGCAGTATCTCGGGTCTGCGTTGTGTTGGCGACAACGGCCACTTCATCTGCCTCAGAGAGATACTTAAGTTCGATTTTGAACATGAAACGGTCAAGCTGCGCCTCAGGCAGAGGATAAGTGCCTTCAAGCTCGATCGGATTCTGCGTGGCAAGCACGAAGAACGGCTTCGCCATCGGGTAGGTAGTCCCCGCCGCGGTCACTTGCCGTTCTTCCATCGCTTCGAGTAATGAGGACTGAGTTTTAGGTGGTGTACGGTTAATCTCATCCGCCAGAAGGATATTTGTAAATATAGGGCCTTTAAAAAAATTGAGCCCACGCTTGCCGTCTTTCTCTTCAACTATCTCGGCCCCGACAACGTCAGCCGGCATCAAGTCTGGGGTAAACTGAATACGACTGAAGTTTACCTGCAAAATGTCTGCGACAGTTTTAATCAGGAGTGTCTTTGCGAGACCCGGAACACCGGTTACGAGACAATGTCCGCCCGAAAAAAGGGCAATGAGAAGCTCATCAACAACCGCTTCCTGACCGATAATAACCTTTCGGATCTCGTCGACGATCTGCTGGTGGCCCTGCTGCATTCGTTTTACTAGCGCGAGATCGTCAGGAGTTTCAAGTGCACTATTTTCTGCACTCGCTGTTGTTTCAACCGTTGAGGCGTTAGCCTCAACAGACTCATTGCTCTCCATTTCTGCCCCTTCCTGCTGATTAAAATCTGTCATTGTCGAGTCCTGTATTAAATTCTGTGCCTGTTAGTTAACGATATGCCAAACGAAGATTAATGGCTAAACGCATAGATCAAATAATTTATTCCTATCTTATAGGCATCGTTAGTCGACTGTGTGGGGTAGCCCGCATAAAACGTATGCTCCCAACCATCGCCGAGATCGGTGTTGTAATTAGCCGCAAGCATCACCCTGCCGTCGTCGTCTAAAACAGCATAGACTGCTGGCGGATACTGAGGGTCATCTTTATTGAGGAAACCACCATAATCCCACGTCACCATCCTTCCAGGCACCTGAGCGACTTCATCGATATCAAAGAAAATATGAAAGACCTCGTGATCCGACTCAAGCCGAACAATCTCGCGCTCAGGGAAAATTTTTCGGATCTCGACAAACATATCATCAAGATGTGGCTGCCCCCAAAAGTCGTCGACTAGCACGAAACCGCCTCGGAGCATAAACTCGCGCAGCGCCTCGACCTCGGGTGCAGTAAAATTAGGACCACTCATCGGATAGCCGATGGGGACACGCTTCCAGTTCATGTAAAGAAAAATATTTTCGAAGAGACGCGGATCAGTTAATTCAACAAACGTGTAATTGCGAGGATTGGTATCGACGTTTGTATAGCGCTGCACACCTCGAAGAAAATTCTCATCAGAATCTGGAAAGTCAGTATCCCACCAACCACCGCCGCGCCGACCAAACCCGCCTCGACCGGCACCATGATTCGTATAGCGCCCACGCACCCATTGGAACTCGGTGATTTCGTCGCCGTATACCGACAGATCCTCAGCATCGGGGACAAGTTCATCGAATCGTAAATTTTGTGAGAGCGCGTCGGAAGAAAAAGCGAACAATGGTGCGACAACACAGAAAAACAGACCTATAGCGGCGCCAGTTCTGCTCGTTGACTTATGCTCGCGTGTGCCTTTACTCACCGGGTTGCTGCCCCCGAGACGACGCGAGCCTCTCACATCTAGTCATTGTTTCCGCTCGCTCCATCGACTGCGCGCAGGAGAACTTTTTGCGCGCGAACATAGCTCGGTGCGATCTCTAATGCGCTCAGCACGTTGCGCTTGGCCAACTCCAATTCGCCATTGTTTAAATACGCCTCTGCCAGATTAGTTCGCGCCTCGACGGGGTCATCGACCTCGAGAGTCACAATGACTTCGTTTTCGAGCACCGCTAACGCAGTGTCGTTCTGCAGAGAGGCTAGACGCGCCCGTAAGTCGTGGACTTCGCGGCGATAAGGATCTACCTGAATGGCTCGGTCAATAAAGTAAGCTGCGCGCTCTAGGTCGTCGCTAGCGAAAGCTGCCTCGGCTAAAGTGATCGCTGAACTGTAGTCATGCTGCTGATTCTCGAGCAGCAGACTGAGTTGCTCGAGGCGAGCAGCCTCATTGCCTTCTTTCTCGTAGATCTGCGCAAGCACGAGCGGCGGACTCGGGTAACCAGTATATTCTGGGAGCATGGCGTAGGCTGCGTCTAAGTAAACTTTTGCTTCGTCAAATGCCTCTTCCTTAAACAGCACGATACCCATCTGGAGGTACGCCTGAAAGTCCTTCGGATTTGCTTCGATGCGCGCGCTCATGTGCTGCTTTAGCGACGCATTGTTATAAAGTTCGGCAAGAATCGCGCTCGAATTTTCGCGCACGCCATGACCATGGCCCTCGCCTTCATCAGGGGCGTCTTCTTTGTGTACGTAGACGTCTATCTCAGCAACTCGCTGCTCGACCCAAGAGAGAAACCCCGCGTCGAAATCTTCTAGTGAAATTGAGAACGCGTCGCTAAATCTCTCAGCGTCTGATTTTATTTCGTCGTATTGCATCACCAGGGAACGCAGACCCTCGAAGCCATATTCTCGCGTTATATAGTCAATAACCAAATACGATTGAAAATAGGCGAAGCCCAGATCCGCACTATTTTGTGCACCGCTAAAGCCTTTATTTAAATCTGCGAACGGGAGGAGTTTACCCTGCTCCCACGCTCTCACTAAGTCGAGCCCTTGGCTCCGTCCCCAATAGGGCCTTCCCTCGCGCTCTTCCCACACCGATATCCCTTCTGATAACCAGCGCGGTAATTTGTTGCCAGTCATCTGTAGCGTTATCACATGCGCGAACTCGTGCCATACAATCTCCTGCCAGTTTGCCGACAGAGTATCAGGCGAGATTAGCGTAATAACCTTCCCAAAACAGATACCCACAAGCGGACCAATATCGGGAAGCCCGACGGAGCGGACGGCGAAATCCTGCGAGTTCTCGAATACCTGAATGAGTATTGGTCCTTCTGGTTCGAATCCGTATTTTGCGGTTAGCGTGTCCCAACTCTCTTCGAGCAATGGCTCCAGATAGGGCCATAAAATCTGTTCATCTTTCTCAGATAAATTTACTTTGAAATGCTCACTTTCAACTGTCACATAGCTGTCGAGCGTGTCATACACCTTGAGCATATTCGAGGTCATGACGTTGAATGGATCGTTATCGAAACCAATCTCTAAATTTTCACGCCCCTCGACCTCCTCACCTAGGCGGATAAGATTACTTCCTAGAAGCGTGTAGCCTTGCCAATAGCTTGGGTCCGATGCGATTGCCTCGCGCGCCAAAGCCACAGCCTCGACAAATCGATACTGACGACCGAGCGTGTCGGCAACGTCGCCAAGAAACTGGGGATTCGAAGGACTGAAGGCGTCAACGCGCGCACGGATTTCGGCGAAGTCCTGAAGGCGCTCCTCAAGGGCGGCTTTTGCTCCCAGAAGACTTAGGCTTTTTAGCGATTCTGGATTTAGCTCGAGTACACTATTTATCGTGGCAAGCGCGTCGTCTTCCCTGTCGTTAACAAAAAATAGCTGCGCCTGTACCTCGAGCGCAGGAACGTAGTTCGGATTAATTGAAAGAGCACGCTCCAATGCTCCCATGTCGCCGCTGACGCGTGCAATGCCGGCAAGTGCCGGCAAATAGCGCGCGTTTATCGTAAGTACATCTTGGTAGGATCGCTGCGCATCAGCCGCATTGTATTTTTCGAGGAATAAGTCCCCCCAAAGGGTCTGCGCTTCGAGATTATTTGGGTCGAGTCTCGTCGCCTCGCTGAAAAGACTATTCGCATCATGGTATTCGCCAAGAAGCCAACTTGCGCGCGCGACCATCCCAATATCTTGAGAGGAAAAAACTAGGCCATCAGTGTAGCGATCGAGTGCACGCTGAAGCTGCGATTTAGCGTCATCGCGTCGACCGACCAATTGCAACGCTTCACCGTTTTTAACGAGAGTGCGGAGCGGCGGCTGATCGAGACCCGCATCAATTTGTGAAAATAACGTGAGTGCGCGCGCAGACTCTCCCTGCGCGAGTCTCAATTCAGCGAGTTGAGTTGCGATTAGAGGCAAATCTGGCGGTGTGGCGTTCGCCAAGGCTTTTTCACAAACCGCGATCGCCTGCGCCCTATCACCCATCATTGCTAACGACCGACTCGCGCCAACAATACCCTCTTCTAGGTCCAAACCTTGCGCACGCATAAATGCGTCACTCGCCGCGGCATAGGATCCACGAAGAAACAATTGCTCTCCTTGCGCTAAAGGAGAATCGGCATCCGCTAAGACATCATTCAAGCTCTGTGCCGTCGCATGCGACGTAATAAATACTACAGAATAGATAACGGCATAGAGGCAGCATTTTACGCGCGAGGGTCTGCGTTTCGCCGCGTCTATTAAAAAAGTATCAGGGCGCTTGAACATTGAATTGCTCCGTCGTTTTTGCAAGATCAACAAGTAAAGTCTCAAGTTGCAGCCAATAGTCGCCTTCTAGATATTCCGCCTTGCGGCCACGCAGAAGTAATATATTGCGCTCAAGTGTTTGCATCCGTCGTTTAAGCGCTAAACGTTCTGCAGACAAGGTGTCATCGTCCGCATCCGCGGCATCGATAAACGCAATCTCTGCGAGGCTCCCGTCGCTTTCGCCAGGCGCTGGTGCAAGAGCGAAGAGAGCGTCGCCATTGTCGTCTAGCCCGGCATGCTCGGCAGCCAGCCTGCCTGATTCTTCGTAAAATTCTTCGACGTTATTCTTTGCGTAGGTGAACGCTTCGAGTAACGAAACTCGAGTGTTTTTATCGCGATCGGCGCGCTTATCAGCCAAACCCTCGATAAAATAACGCGGGAAATAAGGGTCAAATTTCTCCGATGAAGAGCGAGTGGCAGAAATGACAATGCGTCCTTCTCCTGCCACTTCACGAGCAAGAGCCGTGGAGAATCCGTAGCTCGCACTCGTTGTATTTACGAAAATTAGGTCTTGCTCGGCAAAGCCATCGAACAAACGGGCAAATTCCACGCCGGTAAGGTCTGGCCCACGGAGATTAAATTTCGCTTCATCATCGGCACCCGTGCCATGACCGAGCATAAAAACAGCGAGCTGGTCGCCAGTTTTTAGTTTTTCCTTCAGCCTGCTTAAGCTCGCAATTATCCCGTCTCTGTCCGACATTCCATCTGCACGCGAATCAGCATTGGTTTCGCTCAGTAGAAGCTCTATCCCAGCGGTGCTATAGCCATAATCACTCGCGAGAATATCGTGAAGAGAAAGAGAAAGTTGGCGGAACTTTGCTTCGTTTTCTTGACCGACCGTGGCACCGGTTAGGATCATTGCATACTTTGACGTAGTCGCTGATTGCGCGAATAATTCACGGTGTTCTCCACTCTGACCTATCGCGGTCAGTGGACCAAGAATTAACAACGCTGGCGCCAGCGCTTTGCTAAGCAGGCGTTTCACTAAGACAGCCCCTTGCTGCGACGCAGCGTCCAATCCAGACACAGCAACAAAATGAGCAACCCAAGTAGCCAAGGACTATCCCAAAGGTCTGTCATCACCTCCTTGGAATAGGCGTTCGGCGTGTTGCGAATGGAAGAGATGAGCGACGCGGCATTGTCAATGGTGGCGTAATCTCCGCCTGTCGTGTCAGCTAGTCGTTGGAGAATGCCTGCGTCGAGTCCTGGATTCGAATATTCACGCAGTGAGGGAGTCACGACGAGTGATGCACTCGCCTCGGTGTTTTCCGCACGCCCTTCTCCGGCAGCACTTGTGACGTCGATTCGCAGATTATTCACACCTACATCTTCTGCGAGGAACTCCGCACTATAGACGCCCTCCTCCTTAATCAGCCACTGCATGGGGATTTCGCTGAGAGCACCAAGTGGGTCTTCGCGTTGTAACCATAATGTCGCATCATTGTCGGCGTTGTAGCTCGCGTCACGGACAGTTGCTTCGACTCTTACCGTGTCACCAACATTATAGGATTCCCGATCGAAACTGAGTGTAATGCGCTCTTTAGCACCAACTGCAAGCCACCTGAGCAGTTGCCGCCAGAGCTTTTCCTGAGTTTGATCGGCAACAGGTAGCATCATCTGCCAGCGCCATGTGCTTGCGGTAGCAACACTCATACTTCTGCCAGAACCGTATCGCTGCGAAACAATAATTGGCAGCGGCTGATTCTGATACTCGAGGCCCGGATGTTCGAGCAATACTGAGGCGCCGGGCTTGATTCGGCCACTTACATAGACCCCCTGAAGAGGCGGCAACTGCGACCAAAAATCCCTATTCGCAGTCTCTTCGGCGACGAGCCGCAGCAGCGGTGAAATGCGTCCAGCCGCGGTCAACCGCGGCGAAAAAAGCGCACCGGTTGGATGATCACCGCGACGAATGCCCCCCTGCAAAGGTTGGGGCAGTAGCGACTCTTCAACCAAATTCACGGGCGCAATTGAGGCAAGTGGCGTACCGATAAAGCCTTCATCAACTCTTCCCGATAGCAGAAGCCCTCCCCCCCGCTCGGCTACAAACTCTTCGAGCAGCGCAAGTTGCTCGGCATCAAAAAACTCCTGCTCTATGTCGCCGAGAATAATCGCTTCATACTCAAACAGCGCGTCGCGCTCGCGCGGAAACCCATCGCTTAATTCAGTCGGAGACTCGATTCCCTGTCGGTAGAATTTTTCTGGCCCTGTGCGCAGGTAGGTCGCGAGGCGCAAGGACTTATCTCCCCGTACGGCTCGCTGAATAAACTTATACTCGTTGCGCGGATGCCCCTCTATGAAAAGTATATCGAGAGCGGGCTTGGGGGTGTTATCAACAAGAAACTCGTACTCATTATTCTCGAGCACTCGCTCCTGATTTGCCTTACCGCGATCGAGCAATTCAACTTCTAAACGGTAAACAATTGCCTCGTCGCGCTCAGGGGTGAGTTCAATTTCGAAACGTTGGGTAATATCACCCGGAGCCAGAATTACTTCACGGCTAGCTACCTCACGCTCATTATCGAAAACACGAAGACGAACTCGCTCGTTATCGAAACCGGCTTGAACGAGCCGGATTTGAGCTGTAAAAACGGATCCTTCCAAAATGGTTTCGGTTGTTAAAACACCTTCTATGCCAACGTCATTTGGAAGTGTTGGCATTCCCACGCCAAGGGTAAATACTGGGACACCACTGGCGGCGTATCTGCGAGCAGCGATGGAAGCATCCGTACCGCTGTTGTCTGCGCCGTCGCTAATCAGCAAAACACCGCCCAATGGCAAGCTACCTAACTGGTCATCGACATAATTCAGGGCATCGCCTATAGCAGTCTTACTAAAGGCTATCGCGGCTTCGTCATTATCGAAATCAGCGCCAATTGTCGCGAGTTCACTCGCCCGTCGAGTCTCACCACCAAAGCCAAAAAATCGCAATTGGTAGTCTTCGGCGAGCGTATCCAAAAAACCAGTCCGAGACAGAGAGTCTTCTGCAGCCTCCGTGCGCGTCTGGCCGCCGGGCATATCCGCAATTTTCATGCTGGCAGAATTATCGACGAGGACCGCGAAAAAAGTCTCCTGTGGAATGACCTCCTGATCGATCACGACCGGCCTTAGCAAACAAACCATGATAACCACGAGCACCGCAGACCGGAGAGCGACGAGCCCAACGCGCCAGCGCAGGCTTAATGGTCTCGTCGTCTTTGTGTAGCCAAACCAGACGAGTGCAATCACGAGGAGCGACGCGGCGAAGAAGGCCCAAGGCGGAATGCCATAGGCGAAACTGAGTGTGCCAGCACGCAATGCCTCTAAAAAAGAGAGATCGGAAGACTGCATAACTACCGAACTCCTCCACTATCACCCTCTGACAGGGTTCGATAGTACTGCTCCACTAGCTCTCGATAGGCGTCTGGAATTGTTTCGTCATCCGCGCTATAGAGCTGCGTCGCCGCGCTCTCTAACTCGGCTTGCGCACGCAACGCGCCCTCGAGCTCAACGATGGGTTGCAGAAGGGCTTTAAGAAGCTCAGGCTGTGCGAGAAACGCTTCTATGTCCTGCCTAGACAACTGCTGTCTGATAGATCTCGCTGTTCCTACCGTATTGGAGTCGCCGCGCAGCGCCTGTGCGGATCCACCGCGCTGCTGCGCAAGCTGCTGCGACAGACTGTCGGCAAGTGCTTGACTACTCTCTAACTGCTCTCGCATCTGCGCAAGGGAGGGCGCATTTCCATCGCCCGCCGTCTCGCCACGCTGATTAAATTCGGCAGCCTGTTGGCTGAGGCTTTCGATCTGCTGCCGCAGCTGCTGGGCGTCCCCTGCTACTTGCCGAGTCGAGCTCGCGGAATCCTGCGTTTGCGAGGGATTTAATTGTGCCAGGCTCTGCGCCAGCTGCTGAATCTGTTCGCCAAGTTCCTGCTCCATATCGATGGCAAGGTTGAGCATGCCATTGCGTAGAACGCGATTGCTCGTCGCCATTTCGTCGCGAATCGGCTTCAAGTCACGGGTTGCCGCCTGAGCCTGAGTGAGCAAGCTCCTGTCTTCGCTCTCACCGCGCGTCACAACCGCGCGGAGCATATCCTCGATTTCCTCGATATCGCGCTGCTGTTGGCGCTGCGCCTCAAGAAGGGCCTGCAGTGCTTCGTCGCGTCGCGCCTCGCGGCGAGTCTGACCCAGCCCCTGATTTCTGCTAGCCTCCGCAAGACCTTCCTGTAGCGCCTGCTGATTACGAACAAGCGCCTGCCCGCGCTCGCCCAAGCGTCTGGCGATCTGCGACACCGAACTTTCACCCGCCTCGCTTAGTTCGCGCTGCTGATCACGCAAACTCTCGAGCGCTTTTTGGCCTTGCGCAGCAGCAATAGCCGCGCTATCACTGGCTGCCGCCTGTTGCATTTGCTCCAGCGCACGTTCAATGGCCGCCTGAGCGCTAGGGTCACCTGACTGCTCCGCTCCGGTCTGTTGAGTCGACTGCTGACCCTGCCCTGCTAATTGTCTTTGCTGATTTTGTTGGCCTTGCTGAGGTGAATCTGAATTGCGTGGCTGCGACTGCTGACCCTGACCATTCTGAGCTAATTCGCGGGCTAGTTTTTCGACATCGGCAGACAGCTGTTCCTGCTGCCTTCGCAGCCGCTCAAGCTCTCGACGACGCTGCTCCTCAGCAAGCTCTTGCTCGCGACGCGCAAGAGCTCGCTGAGCACGAGTTAACGCCTCCTGACGTCTGGCCAATTCTTCAAGTTTGTTTACTTCTTCGGCGTTCGTTCCGCCCGCTTGGTTAGCGCTATTTGGTGTTTCGTAGCGGTTTTCAAGCTGCCCCATCTCCATCTCGAAGAGCTCGCGAAGGTCTTCCCGCTCTTGCTGAGCGCCGCCTCCACCGCCACCGCCACTATTCTGATTCATGCTTATGTCGGTGCGATTGATATTCGCCTCTGCCTTTAGAACATATTGCAGAGCGAGTTGTTCAGGCTTGAGCGCAGTTGTTATTTGCAGGCTGTCCAGATCGTTCGCAGCTAAATTCATCTGCTCAATAGCGAGAGATAGATTTTCGACAGCGAGATCATAACTGTCGTCGGAGAAACTCAAGCGCTCAGATAGTCGATCGATTGACATCTTAGCGCGGCCCGTTGCCTCTCGCTGACTCTCGGCGATGATCTCTGCATCAGCCTCGATGTCAGTGCTAGAGGCGTCTCGCAGGCGATTTCGCAGCTTCCACGTCGCCGCAATGATGTCTTTTTGCACCGAAACAAGCGCGCTGCTTTCGCCGCCTCCTTGGCCGCCTCCACCGCCACCACCGCCTTGCTGCTGCGAACGACGGAATTCTTGATCGGTTGGTATAACCTCAAGGAAGTAAATGTCAGACACCACCTCACTCGGACCCTTTAGCGCGTTATTATCGGCAAGCGTTAAGTAGTAGCTAATAAAATCGCCTGGCTCAACCGCGAGATCCTCAAGATAGAGCAGTGTCGACCCCTGCGCTGAACGAACTGACTCGGCAGGTAAAAAGTCGACCTCTTTATCTTCCTCGCCTACCACTGCGTAATTGAGAATGAATTCGCCCAATCCATAGTCGTCGCTAGCATCAACCTCAATCACTACCTCTTCGAGTGGCATAACATCTCTGTCTGCTCCCGGTCTACGCAACGTGAACTGTGGAGGCTGATCTTCAATAGCGCGAATGTAGTAATCTAGCGGCGACTCGCTCTGAAGTCCTTGCAGATCCGCTGCGGTAATTCGATAAACACCATCGCTCGCTACGGTAAAACGTGTGGTCGCCTGCAGCCCATCAACATCGAGACTGCCGTTAATATATTCTCTATCTGTTTCGCTTTCCGCGCCCGAGAACTGGATCTCAGCGCGAGCTACAGGCTTGTTAAAAGTAACAGTAAGAGTGATTTCCGTGCCCTCAGCCGCAACGATATCACCGCCATCAAACTCGATTCTGTCCTCTTCGCCTGTGTAGTCGGGAAAGTCCATGGCGACATCGATCTGTTCAATCTCCGGAAGATCGTACAGGTTAATCTGATACTGCCGCGAGCTTTGCTCCTCTCCTGCAAGACTTATGAGATAGTTCGAATCTTTGACCACCGCCGGCAAATAATAGCTGAAGGTTGCTCCATTCGAATCACTCGAATCGAGGAGCATAGGATAGTCGCGCCAATTCAATCGATCGTCTTGCAGTCTTAGCGTCAGGGCGCCCGGCTGCTCGTTTTCAACCCTCACTGTCACGGTCAGCGGCGAGCCTCTCTGCATTTCAATATCGCCGGGTTCAACGAGAAGCGAGATGGGCATTGCGGTCGACGTCACATCGACGGTTTCCTCGAGTGCAAAGGGCCATACAAGGCGCTGCGCAGCCTGTCGGAGTTGAGCAAACTCTTGTAGTAGCAGCACCAATGCCAAACACGCAGAAAATCCGGCCACCAATGCAATAACGGATTCTCGCGAGGAGCCTACCCGCTCCACCTGTTGTCTCTGCAGGTCAACATGTGAGCGTGCATCGTTAATCAGCTGTTCTACAAAGGCAGGCGAGACTCCTGCCTGTGAGGACTTTTTCCCGGCTTGCGAAAATTCGATAGAGGTAAGCAGGCGCTGTTCGAGATCCGGGAACTTTTCCTCTACATAGAGGGCGAGTGCTTTTTGATCGACCTGAGCCCGATGACTTTGACGCCATGCGACAGAGCAGATAGAAAATATAAGGGTAGTACCCACGATAGCGACCAGCAGAACCGCTGCCGCCGACGAGGCAAAGTTCGCGACTAGTACGAGACTGGCAGCGATTACTGCGCAGGCGGCCACTAATGCGAAGCCAAGCTGTCTCGCGAGTAGTAGTCTAGCCTGCCTCCTCTGAAGACCATCAAGGGTGTCGCGCAGACTATCGAGAGTCGGAGCCGTCATGCGTATCCTGGAAGAGTTAAATGCTATGTAACTAAAACGCCATCTAGCAACCGTTAGACCTGCTCTCGCCACTGTCTATCATAATGCACAAGAGATTCCCGCCAATTGCTCTAATTCCACTACCTCAAAATTCTTTCTTAGCACTATCCCACTTTCGCCAGCTGCTTAGCAAGGATTGGGGGATGCATAGCCCATTTCTCGCGGACGGTAGAAGGGCGAATCCTCCGGAAATATATGCACAGGGGTTGCTTCGGCCCACGTCAACAGCGCCTCGACGCTGCGAATCTGCGCGATACTCTTTAACGTTTCCTTGGTCGGCTGAGGCAAGACAATCTCTTCGGCTTTAGAGGCGGCTAACGCAGCTTTTGGCGTAATCCAGCGATGCTCGAGAATTTCATCATTATCGACCGAGACAACGGATGAGCGCGGCACCGGGCACATGAAGAACCAAGTGCAAAAACGTCGTGGTAGGTGGGGCGGCGTCGTCCAATGGGCAGTGTGTATAAGCTGCCCCTCGCCAATCTCCAGACCAGCTTCCTCCTTCGTCTCTCTCACCGCCGCTCTCAATGCAGCCCGATACTCCAATCCATCAGCGCCCGCAAAGTCCGCCTGGTCAACCCGACCTCCGGGAAAGACCCAGTGTCCCCCGTGAAAAACTAGTTTGGAGTTCCTTTTAAGCAGCAAAATCTCAATGGAATCTGCGGCCACACTATCACGGGCTACCACCACCGTTGCGGCCGGAACTGGGGTCATTTCGCTCATTCCTGGGTCTTCCTCAAGGCTCTGGGTCCACGCACTTTGTCGCTTACCTAAACCTTCATCATACCCAATTTGACGAAAGATCCCACTCCCTGAGCGAGACTTTTGGTTGATGGTTTGCGCCCCCTCGTTCATACGCATAGAATCGGGCTACCGGTGGCTTGGAATAAGACATTCAACCCCCCAGGAGGCTCCCTAGGACTCTCGGTACAATTTCCCATCAATAGAAAAACGGAAAAGAAGCTATGACAATTGGATTTGAAGGTCGCGTCGCAATAGTAACCGGTGCAGGCGGCGGCCTGGGTCGACAGCATGCCCTAGAATTGGGTCGCCGTGGAGCTAAAGTGGTCGTCAACGACTTGGGCGGCAGCGTAGATGGCAGCGGCGGTTCGGCGACCGCTGCAGAGCTCGTTGCTCAAGAAATCATCGCCGCAGGTGGCGATGCGATTGCTAATGGCGCATCAGTAACAGACCTCGCCTCGGTGCAATCGATGGTCGACGAGGTAATGGCAAAATGGGGTCGTATCGACATTCTGGTGAATAACGCCGGTATCCTGCGCGATAAGACTTTCTCAAAGCTCGAGCTCGAAAACTGGCACGCGGTGATCGATGTACATCTCACTGGCAGCCTCAATGCGACAAAATGCGTTTGGCCTATCATGGTTGAGCAAGGCTACGGCCGGATCGTCATGACTACCTCGACGAGCGGGCTTTTCGGCAATTTTGGCCAGAGCAACTACGGCGCGGCGAAGTTGGGGCTAGTCGGTTTCATGAATACCTTGCGCCTTGAAGGGGCGAAATACGGTGTTTTCACTAATTCCATCGCACCAATAGCAGCGACGCGAATGACCGAAGAACTTCCGGGATTCGAAGACAGCGCCGAAAAACTCGCGCCAGAGTTAGTCACTCCGGCGGTTGTCTATCTCTGCTCAGACAAAGCACCGAATGGCCGCATCATCCAGGCCGCTGGCGGCCGTTATTACTCTGCCGACATCCGCGAGAATGAAGGCGTTAATCTCGGACGTGGCGCAACGGTCGAAGATATCGATGCGCACATCGATACAATCTTAGATATGACTTCAAGCAAGGGCATTCTCGAGCGAACGCATCACCGGTAAACGATTCGTCAATCACTCGAAAGACGCTCGTAAGGGTACTGACCAAACGAAGAACGCCTCCCTCAAGCGCGATAGATGCGTCTGAGGGAGGCGTTTTTTTATCCAAAGTACGGAATGGGCTACCCTTTCTTTTTTTGATCAGCCAATACGCGCATGATAGAGGCGCGCTCATCGAGGCGCGCGATCAGCTCGTTATTGCGTGGCATTTCGGCGGCAACGTCCCAGCCTAGCCCGCGCTTGCACACCGTCATCGCCAGATTCATGCTGAATCTAAAGTAAAAATCCGCATACGTTAGCTGATCGCCACACAAATAAGGCGAAAACTTAGCTAGCCGATTGAACGAAGTGAATCCCTTTTCAAGTTGAGGCTTCACTTCTTTCTTCAACTCGTCCGTTGCCGGACGTCCAAAGAATACTTCTCCATACAAGCGGCGCGCAGGCAGTTCAATATAGAGCTCAAGGTAGCGGATAATCTCCTGCACTTTGGCTTTCTCGAACGGGTCTGCGGGGTAAAAGCTCTCGCCCTGCCCAAGAGAGTCTAGATAGTCGATCATTACGCCAGTTTCCGTAAGGAAGCCTTGCTCGGTCTCCATAGCCGGCACTTTACCCATCGGGCTCTTAACTAAGTAGTCGGATTCTTGGTTGGGGAGTACCAGTACTTCCTCGAAATCCATGCCTTTCTCGAGAAGAACGGTTTTCACCATGTTGTAATAATTACTGAGCGGCATGCCATAGAGTTTGATCGTCACACTCGTCCCCTTCATACTTTGAATTTGAGTAGCGACAGAAATTACTCTGCGCGAGCAAAGAATGCAAAACCTATTCACCGAAATTCAGCCGAACCCGCCATGCCCGACACAAAAAGCCTCCGGATCTTGATATTGTCCGGCTACGATGCAGCCAGTCATCGCCTTTGGCGAGAGAATCTCATGCACCTATTACCGATGCATGAGTGGACGTCATTGGCCCTTCCGCCACGCCATTTTAGTTGGCGCCTACGCGGCAACGCCTTGAGCTTTGCTTATAATCAACGAGAGTCTCTCAGCAGGCCTTATGATCTTTTAGTAGCTACATCGATGGTTGATCTGAGTACGCTGCGTGGATTCATACCTGCTTTGGCGAAATTGCCAACTCTGCTGTATTTCCACGAAAACCAGTTTGCCTATCCCACACGTGATGCACAGCGCAATAATGCAGAAACACAACTCGTTCCTCTCTATGCCGCGCTCTGTGCAGACTCACTTGTGTTTAACAGTGACTATAATCGCAGTACTTTTCTAGCTGGTGCCAAAGCGTTGCTTCGCCGCTTACCAGACCACGTACCAAAAGGTTTAGCGGTGCAGCTCGAAAACTCCCACGTCCTGCCAGTGCCTGTACTCCCAGCTGCACTGCCGACCGCACTTTCGACCGCATCCTCGCCGGTGCCAGTGCGAGAGGCAAACTCAGTGCGGCAAAGCACGCACTCAACGCTCGAGGTTGTATGGAATCATCGCTGGGAGTATGACAAGGGACCTGAGAGGCTGTTGGCAATAATCAAACGCATCTGCGGGGAGAAACTCAACTGCCGACTGCATATCGTAGGCCAACAGTTCAAACAGGCGCCCGAGGAATTCGCGAAGTGCCGGCAATTACTCAAAGCACACTACGACGCAATGAACTTAGACGAGGGTCACTTCGGTTTCCTCGAAAATGCTGCGCAATACCATGCCTTGATCAGCAGCTGCGACGTCGTTTTATCCACTGCGCTGCATGACTTTCAAGGACTCGCGGTCCAAGAGGCCACAATCGCGGGGTGCTGCCCACTTGCACCAGACGACCTCGTCTATCCAGAATATCTCCCTCCGGAGAATCTTTACTCCGTGGCGCACGGAGACAGTAGCGCTGCGAAGTCTGCAGTCGAGAAATTAAAACGCTGGCAAACAGATAAGGCCAACCGAAAAGCGCTTCCAAAAGTGTCACTAGTGAAGTTATTCACAGAAGACCTAACGAACCGATACCAGCAACTCTTTACCGAGACCATTCTTGCGAAAAGCAACGATACTCTTGACGAAGCTGACGACCGAAAAAACTAAATGAAACTAGACCAACTACTCGACGCTCTGCAGCAGTGGGAAGACAACTTTCTGACCAATCTGAATGCGATTGAAGTCGAGCTCGGGATTGTACTGACGCACAAGCCATAGGGGAGCGGAATAGCGATTCCGAGCAATAGTGCCGATGTTCTCGTTGCGTCTTATCGTGTATTCCTCGACGTCACGAATCCTATATTGCGCGAAAAACTCTCGCTGTAGCGTGGAATGATAATCTTTTCGTCTGCGTTCGAACTCGGGTCGCGACACCTTCGTAAAACTCAGCGTGAGTCGCTTTCCTACGATCACCGGATCGCTGTAGGCCATCCCGTTTAATCGCCTCACATCCCAAGCGCGCACAGCAAGCCAATCGGCATAATGACCCAGCGTCTCTGTCGCCTGCACCTCGATCGAGTCGTCGCTGGCTACCGAATAGTCGGCGGGATCGGCACTCAGCGCCTCGGCTAGTTCGGCATCGCTCTCGACCGGCGTATTATCGTTCGTGGCCGTTGCCACCTCTTCGGCTACCGCGTCAATATCAACGGCGACCGTGTCCACCAAGGCTAATTCTACGGCAATAGCCTCCGATGCCTGCGGCGCGTCTGCATCAGAGCCTTGTTCCGCGATAGCCTCTGGCACGATTCTCTCGATCTCGGAAAGCGTCTGCGAAGACTCTGCGACTCTACTCTCAGGGCTGTCCACACCACGCTCGGCTTCACCCTCAACGGTAGCAATCTCAACAGGGTCTACCAGCGATGCTGGTGCGCGTTCAGTTGCCACAAGCTGAGGCTGAGCGGCATAGAGGCCCGGCAAGCGCAGTTCTTGACCGGGATAAATTCGATGCGCGTCTTCGATACCATTCAGACGTAGCAATGCGGTTTCGCCCACGGAGAAGCGGCGAGCGATCGTAGACACCGTATCGCCTCGTGCCACGGTATAGATGCCATCAGCGGGTGCCTGTTGCGACTGCGCAGCAAGAGATGTCTCATCCTGCGGCAAAAGTATGCGCTGACCGATTTGAATGCGGTGACTGCTCGTTAACTGGTTCAGCGCAACAAGACGTGATACTGACGTGTTAAAACGCTTCGCGATTGCAGACAAGCTGTCTCCTCTCACAACGGTGTAGGCTACATCGGGGGTCTGAACAACAAATTTATAATCGCCATCGATGCTCGCAAGCAGCTCTTGGGGCGTCACTTTTGCATCGCGCAGTTTCATTTTAAAGCCGCGCGGGATTCGCTTCTGTCCTTCCCAAACCACAGGCCTGAGTGCCGGATTGTCTGCCTTCAATTGCGCAAGGCTAATGTTCGCACTGCGGGCGAATACTTCGGCATCGATATAGGCGTCGGTCTCAAACTCGGTGAAATTTGGCGCAGAGTTGTAGTCGACTTTGCCGAAAAAACTCTCAGCTCGCTTTTCTACTTCATTTACCGCAAGAAACTGGGCGTAAAAGTTGCGCGAAGCAAAACCAAATCTCCTGCCTTTGTAGTTAGCAACGATGTCTTCGATATTACTCGATCCTATTTCGCGCACGGCCCGCGCGATACCCCCAGCGCCATGATTGTAGGCCGTCAGTGCAAGTGGCCATGTGCCCAACACTCGGTAGTTATATTCGAGCAGGCTCATAGCCGCCTCGGCTGCGATATAAGGGTCCATGCGCTCGTCGACGATATGATCTATACGCAGAAATCGCTGTCCGGTGGCACGCGTAAATTGCCACATCCCAGCGGCATCCGCCGAAGAATAAGCGCCCGGATTAAAAGATGATTCGACATGCGGGAGAACGACAAGCTGTGAAGGCAGATTTTTCGCAGCGATGACCTTTTGAATGTGCTCGCGATAAGCACCTGATCGGCGCAAGCCAGCGAGAAATCTATTCGACTGACCAAGTTGCCAGCGGACATTATCAGAAGCGATTTTTAGCGTTTGGTTGCTAACGTTTGAGGGCCAGAGGGCAAGCACTTGCTGTTCCTCAGCCGTGAGGCCTGTTCGCTTACCTGTAGACAAAACGGTTAAGGCCGCCTTGATCGCTTCACGCTTGGCTTCTATCTGCTTTCTGTCTAGCGGTAGAGCTGTGTAAATAACATCCAGGTGCTCGGCATCGTGAAGAAATCCGCTCTGAGTATCCACTTCGGTGTAGACTCGAATCCAGAACTGGACAGCGGGCTCTAAACTCTCTGGGCGAGGAAAGTCACTCGCATTCTGCGCAATCGCAGGAGCCATAAGTGCTATATAAAAGAGCAGTAAAGCCGCGCGCCAACCTGTCGCTCTTACCGCGTTAGCCGTGTGACCAATTGAATAAGGCAATACGTCTACTCTTCTGTTTAGTGGATACACACCTAAAGACCAACCGAGGGCACGTCTGGACGGGTTTCCACAATTGGCTCATCGACTAGGGGATATCGTCCAACTCCGATCCTTCCTTGATAGGAATCATCAGGTCCTCGCGCGTCACATTCATCATAAGAATCACATTCGAGGCAATATAAATGGATGAATAGGTACCTACAACGACCCCAATAATTAGCGCGATCGCGAAACCTTGAGTGGATTCACCACCGACTAACAGTATTGATACCAACACGAGAAGTGTCGTGAATGACGTGATGATAGTTCGCCCTAGCGTTTGATTCAAAGACGCATTAACCATGTCCGATGGTGAACCGCTGCGCATACGCCGGAAGTTCTCTCGAATCCTATCTGATACCACGATGGTATCGTTGAGGGAATAGCCGATAATCGCAAGCATTGCCGCTAGGGTATTGAGGTTAAATTCCATGCCAAAGACAGAGAAAAGCCCCAACGTGATGATCAAGTCGTGCGCGAGGGCAACGACTGCGCCGACAGAGAACTTAAACTGGAAGCGCACGGCGATATAGACCATGATGATACACAGCGCGACGAGCATACCTAAGCCACCCTGCTCCGCTAGCTCAGTACCCACTTTCGCACTTACATAGTCGGACCCCTCGAGCGTAATATCCGCTGGCGTGGTCGCCGAGAGCAGCGCGGTAATTGTTTCTCCAACACGCACGGCTTGGCTTGCCTGATCTGCCTCGGCGACCGATTCGTCGACAGGCAAGATAATACGAATATCTCGATCAGAGCCGAAGCTTACGACCACCGCATCACCATAGCCGCCATCCGTCAGGGCCGAATTAACATCGGCGATCGCAACCGCTTCAGAGAAGTTCAGACGCACCGACGTCCCGCTGGTAAAATCAAGACCAAAGTCTAAACCACGCGTGGCGAGTGATCCGAGTGAAATCAGCACTAAAAGAAGCGACCCCATCGCCGCCGCGCGCCTTACACCCATAAAATCGTATTGCTTGCTCAACATAATTTCTTATCCGTAATTGACGCAAGGAGCGCCTTAGTCTTCTGTCACTAGCGCTTCGGTGTGTGGAGGAATCGTTCCGATCGATAGGGACTCAACTTTGCGTCCACCGTAAATCAGATTAATCAGAGCACGAGTACCGACAATCGCCGTGAACATGGAGGTAATGATCCCGATCATCAGCGTGATCGCGAAGCCCTTTACTGGGCCTGAACCGATCGTGAACAACACCATCGCAACAAGAAAAGTGGTTAAATTGGCATCGAGAATGGTCGTGAAAGCCCGATCATAACCCGCATCGATCGCGCGCTGCGGCGATGACCCTTCAGCGATTTCTTCGCGTATGCGGGTAAAGATCAGCACATTGGCATCGACCGCCATACCCACTGTGAGCACAATCCCTACGATGCCAGGCAGCGTCAGCGTGGCAGGAATTATCGAAGACATCACCGCGAAAATAAGGAGTATATTCATGACGAGTGCGATGTTCGCAGCCAAGCCAAACACGCGGTAGTAGAACAGCATGAATAGAATCACCAGTGCTGCGGCCACCTGAACCCCGCGTATACCCTGGTCGAGATTCTCCTGCCCCATCGAAGGGCCTATGACTGACTGTTCGACAATGGTCATAGGCGCGGCAAGTGAGCCGGAACTAATCAGAAGAGACAAATCATTAGCTTCGCGAGAGGTCAACCCGGTAATCACGAACTGACGACCGAGCGCCGAATTAATCCGCGCATGGCTTATGAGCCGTTTCTCTTCATAAAATTCAACTTCGTCGACTTCATTGCCTTCCGCATCAATAGTCGTATTAGTGCGCGACTTCGTCTCGATAAGAAGAATGTCCATTAACCGACCGACATTGTCCCGAGTAACGCGGTTAATCTGATTGCCGCCCTGTGCATCAAGACTGATTTGCACCTGCGGCAATCCATTTTGATCAAGTGAGGAACGCACGTTGCTTATGCGATCGCCCTGCAGAATCACATCATTGTTGACGTTAATCGATTGACCCTGATAGTCGAAGGTTTCATAGGACAGGCTTGAAGCGCCCAACTCGGCCTCCAAGTGGAATTCGAGCGTCGCAATGCGTTGCAGTATTCGGATGGCCTGCGCGGGATCCTGCACGCCGGGGAGTTCAACCACTATGCGGTTTGCACCTTGCTGCTGGACGGTAGGTTCGGACACGCCGAGCGCATCGACTCGATTGATTAGCGTCGTGCGGTTCGCTTGTAGCGTATCGCGCTGGATTTGAAGGATAACATCCTCTGTCATGCGCATATCGAGCACGAAGAAATCGCCCGACTCACTATTCTGTAGCTGGAGCTCGGGGAAATTCGTGATCAGCGCCGAGCGCGCAGCCGATCGATCGTCTGAAGTCGCGAAACGGATTTCGAGGTGAGTGCTATCAACCAGGGTCAGCCCTCGCGAACGGATCCGCTCTTCGCGCAGTATCGACCTTACGTTGCTCAGGTTATCTTCCATGCGCCGCTGAATGGCCGCGTCCATGTCGACTTCCATAAGGAAATGAACCCCCCCTTGGAGATCGAGGCCCAGATTCATTTTTCCTGCACCGATAGACTGCATCCAACTGGGCGTCGTCGGCGCTAGATTCAGAGCGACGATGTAGTCGGGTCCAAATGCATTCTCTAGCGCTGTCTTCGCCCGCAGCTGATCCTCCACAGAGTCGAGTCTCACTAGCAGGCTTTCATCGTTGATCGCCGCACCAAAAAAATTCAGCTGCGCAGCTTCCAAGGCCGTTGTCGCCCTCTCGATATCAAATTCTGTTAGCGGCGACATCTCGCTACTAATCTGGATCGCCTCATCGTCGGGATAGAGGTTAGGCACCGAATAGAGCAAGCCCAATAGAACGACGAGGAATATTAGCGCGTTCTTCCACGCAGGATATCGATTGAGCATAAGTGGGCTCTGCAGATTGAAAGGTTAACGATTTCAACACGCGTGAGCTAACACGCGTAACTTAGAGGAACGCACCGAGATCCTCACGGCGCGCTCCTGCGAGTAGACTAGATCTTCGCCAGCGTACCCTTAGGCAATACAGCAGCGATCGCCGCCTTTTGTATTTTGACCTCAAGACCAGTGCCGACATCGACAGCGAGGTAATCTTCGCTCACGCGCACCACTTTGCCCAAAAGACCTCCTGAGGTTAACACCTCATCGCCCTTGCCTATGCTGGATACCAAATCGCGATGCTCCTTTGCGCGCTTAGACTGGGGACGCAGAATCAACAGCCAGAACAGGAGGAACATCCCGCCAAACAAGATGAGATTGAAGGTAAGCGAAGGCTGGCCGGGTTCTTGGGCGTAGGCTACTGGGAACAAAAAATCCATGTACTGTGCTCTCTTTAATAATTGATTCGGTTCGGTATGCGGCGCATTGTCTCACAAATGGAGGCGCCGGAAACGATATCAAGGCTGGGGCTGGGTAGAAAACCCTTCTTTGCTTGAATCATTTGGCCACTGTTCCGGGCTCAGGTCTTGTCCTGCCCGTCCCCGGTGACTCCTTCGTTCTGCAGAATCTGCTGCTCCTCTTCGAATTTCGCGACAAAATCCGCTAACTCGCCGCGCGCAATTGCGTCCCGCAGTCCCGCCATAAGATCTTGATAATAATGCAAATTATGGATGGTGTTAAGCTGCGCGCCCAACATTTCTCGACACTTATCGAGATGATGCAAATAGGCGCGAGAGAAATTCTGACAGGTATAGCAGCGGCAGTTCTCGTCAAGTGGTTTGGTATCCTGACGGAATCGTTTGTTGCGCAGGCGCAGAAGCCCCTTCGAGGTAAAGAGATGCGCATTGCGCGCATTGCGCGTGGGCATTACGCAATCGAACATATCGATGCCCTGCGTCACGGCATAAACGATGTCCTGAGGCGTTCCCACGCCCATAAGATAGCGCGGCTTTTCGGCAGGCAGCAACGCGCCGCAGTGCTGTATCACCTCGCGCATCTCGTTTTTGGGTTCGCCCACCGAAAGACCCCCGAGTGCATAGCCATCGAAGCCGAGCTCAACAAGACCCGCGAGCGATTCCTCTCGCAAGTCGCTGTACATGCCGCCCTGAACGATGCCAAAAAGCGCCGACTGGTGTTCGCCATGCGCCTCCTTGCAGCGCCCCGCCCAGCGCATCGACAGCTCCATGGACTCTCTCGCCTGCTCGCGAGTAGCGGGATAAGGCGTGCATTCATCGAACACCATGATAATGTCGGAGCCTAAGGCGTGTTGAACGTCGATCGCCGATTCGGGCCCGAGGAAAATTTTGGCACCGTCGACCGGTGAGCTAAACGTCACGCCTTCCTCGTTTATTTTGCGCATCTCACCCAAGCTGAACACTTGAAACCCACCGGAGTCAGTGAGAATTGGCCGATCCCAGCCAATGAAATCATGCAGGTCGCCATGTGCATTAATTGTTTCGGTGCCTGGCCTTAGCATCAAATGGAAGGTGTTGCCGAGGAGGATGTCTGCGCCTGTGCCGCGCACCTGTTCGGGTGTCAGTCCCTTGACTGTTCCATAGGTACCCACCGGCATGAAAGCAGGAGTTGTCACCTCACCCCGTGGAAAATTCATCTTGCCTGTGCGGGCCTTGCCGTCAGTCGCGGCGATTTCAAAACTCATGTGGCTCATAACTAACTCGTCTAGCGGCCAACCATGGCCGTGTTATCAATGCATTCGATCAGTTTGCTGCGGCTAGTGCTCGCGAGTCGCGCGGAACTCAATGTCGGGCCAACGCTCTTCCATAAGGCTTAAATTCACTCGCGTGGGTGCGAGGTAGGTGAGGTAGCCGCCGCCGTCGATAGCTAAATTATCGTGGGCTTTTTTTCGGAATTCCGCGAGTTTGCTTGCATCCTGGCAATCGACCCAGCGCGCCGACTGTACGGTAATCGGCTCATAGATTGCATCAACCTTATATTCATCTTTTAAGCGAAACGCGACGACCTCGAACTGCAGAACACCCACCGCGCCTACGATCAGGTCATTGTTACGTAGCGGCGTGAACAACTGCGTAGAACCCTCTTCCGAGAGTTGCTGTAGGCCTTTCTGCAGCGCCTTCATCTTGAGCGGGTCTTTTAGGCGAATCCGTCGGAACAGTTCGGGGGCGAAATGTGGTATTCCCAGAAATTTGAGGTCTTCACCACCGGTAAAAGTATCGCCTATCTGAATAGTGCCGTGGTTATGTAAGCCGATGATATCGCCAGACACAGCGGACTCTGCTTGTTCACGATCGCCCGCGAGAAAAGTAACCGCGTCGGCAATTTTTACATCTTTACCAAGACGCGAGTGGCGCATCTTCATGTTGCGTGAGTACTCGCCAGAACAAAGACGCATGAAAGCGATTCGGTCTCGATGCTTCGGATCCATGTTTGCCTGAATCTTGAACACAAACCCAGTGAACTCAGACTCGATAGCTGCAACCTCACGAGTCTGGGTTTCGCGGCTCCGCGGCGCAGGAGCATACTCAACGAAGTCATCGAGCATTTCTTTAACACCGAAATTACCCAGAGCAGTGCCGAAATAAACTGGCGTCAACTCGCCACGCAAATAGGCGTCCAGATCGAAGTCGTTGCTCGCGCCGCGCACCAGCTCAATTTCGTCGCGGAAATCGTCTCGGTAACTACCTAGAAGCGTTTTCGCTGCGTCGCTGTCTATGCCTTCGATCACTTCAACTTCGTGCAGCTGACTGCCCTGCCCGTGTCTGTATACGTGGATAGTGTCTTTATACAGGTTGTAAACGCCCTTAAATTGTTTACCCATACCGAGGGGCCAGTTAATCGGCGCACACTTAATTTGTAACACTGTCTCAATCTCATCGAGCACGTCGATCGCCTCGCGAATATCGCGGTCGAGTTTGTTCACGAAGGTGAATATAGGAGTGTCGCGAAGCCTACAAACTTCCATGAGCTTGATTGTTCTCTCTTCAACACCCTTTGCGCCATCGACGATCATTAACGCCGAATCAACCGCGGTTAAGACTCGGTAGGTGTCCTCCGAGAAGTCCTCGTGGCCGGGCGTGTCGAGGAGATTAACGATACGGTCTTTGTAGGGAAACTGCATAACAGAGGAGGTTACCGAAATGCCGCGCTGCTGCTCCATCGCCATCCAATCGGAGGTCGCATGCTTCTCGGTCTTCTTTCCCTTAACCGACCCTGCAACCTGGATGAGATTACCGAGAAGGATAAGTTTCTCGGTGATTGTGGTTTTACCTGCATCGGGGTGCGAGATGATGGCAAAAGTCCGCCGTTTATTAATTTCGTTGGCTAAATTGCTAACACCCATACCTGATGAATCCTAAGTGCGACTATTTCTTAATCAGAGAAGCTGCGGGAACTAGGCTTGAAAAGGCACTGACCCGCGTGAGGGACGCATGGTATCAAATTACTGACTACAATCCTCGCGTGAGTTCACCTACACTCGGGTTTAACGATTTCAACCCAAAACCGGTTACACAGGTAACAACATGGATTTCACCCTAAACGAGGAACAACGTGCGCTCCAAGAATCAGTTCGGCAGTTTGCGCAGCGCGAGCTCCCCGAGCTTGCTCGCGAAATAGAGCTCAATGATGAACCGCCGAGCCTCGAGCTTCGAAAACGCTTTGGTGAACTCGGCTACCTTGGCGTCAACTTACCGAGCGAATACGGTGGCGGTGGCCTGTCGCATTTCGATGCGGTGTTAGTCCTTGAGGAAATCGCCAAGATTTCCATCGCCGTGGCATTCCCTATTTTCGAATCCTGTTTTGGCCCGACACTCGCCATCGCGCACTTCGGTAGCGACGCGATGAAGCAGCGAGTATTGCCGAAAGTCTGCGCTGGCGAAATGGTTGTCGCGGTCTCAATGTCAGAGCCCGATGCGGGTTCGGCGCTAACCGACCTAAAGACGCAGGTACGCCGAGAAGGCGACAAGCTACTGCTGAGCGGAAACAAACGCTGGAGCTCAGGAGCTGGCCACTCAGAAGCCTATGTTGTTTACTGCCGCATGGACGATAGCCCCGGCGCCAAAGCTATCGGCGCAGTGCTCGTCGAAAAAGGCAGTGCGGGCTTTACCTTTGGCAAACGCGATCACCACATGGGCTTTCGCGGCGTGTACAGCGCGGACATGTATTTCGACGATGTCGAAGTCAGCGAAGCAGATATCCTCGTGCCTGCAGGCGGCTTCGGCAAGCTAATGGATGCCTTCGACCTAGAACGCTGCGGTAATACAACGATGTCACTTGCAACCGCACAGTCAGCGTTCGATTATGTGTTGGCGTATGTTCAAGAGCGCCGGCAGTTCGGCAAGCCACTCGTTGATTTTCAGGGCGTACAAATTCAGATCGCCGAAATGAAGATGAAACTCGAAGCGGCGAGACTGCTGCTCTATCGCGCCGTTATCAATGCCGAAAGCGGACTGCCATCAATTGCAGAGAGTTCCGTCGCGAAATGCTTCGCCAACGAAACCGCTCGCGAGGTTACCGGCAAAGCGATGCAGCTCATGGGAGGCTATGGCTATTCAAAGGAGTTCCCGTTGGAGCAAAAGCTCCGAGATTCTTGGGGATGGGGGATCGCAGGCGGTGCCATTGATATTCAGAAAGTGAATATCACCGCCGCGCTCGTTGGCCGACGCTTTAATCAACGGGCGTAACCTCGGGTAAAATCTAGTGCAGCACCGCTGCGCTAGGAATCTCTCGAGATTCCGAATAATCAGCGTGAAGAATGTCGGCCCGCTGAACGAGGAGCAAATCGTTCGGCAGGAGTTTGTCATACTCCTCTGCGGCTGAATCTATGGCCTGTACATCAATTTCCTCTGTCAAGACACACACCACGTCGTCATCATCAACATCGACAACAATCGCTTGCTTAAAGCCGACTATCGTATTGAGCGAGGCTTTTGATCCGATATCAAATCGATAAGCCGGCAAGAGCGCGGATGGCGATCTGAGCAGGCCAGTAGAGGTGAATGCCACGCCAAAACCCGCCGCTGCAACAATATTAATAATTTCGATGACGTCGGGGTCCGAGAGATCAACCCGCAAAGTTCGCCCCTCTGGCGGGACCGATTCGAGTTCTGCTTTTGGCTTTTTCTGGCTGAGCAGGCGCAGGAAGAGGCTAATGTCTTCTTCGTTCCATTCGAGCGTCTCTTCTTGCTCAGAGCGCAAACTGTCCGATGCCAAACTCAGTATCGTGGTTTCGATAGTGAGGTCTGGCACTTCGTTCTCTGGCGGTCGAGGCACCACGAGAGAGACAGAGCAGTAGCCTTCACTACTCTCGGGACTTAGCCTCCAAAGAAACGGAATTTCGGCGTTGAGTTCGATCATAAAACGAAGGTGCCTTGCGAGTCTGCCTAGAAACGGATGGCGAGAAAAAGTGACCAGTGAGTCAATGTGCACGTGTGCAGCGATCGCCAAAAACTGACGCTAAGATATCACAAATGCCTAGGGGTATATATCGATCGATAGCATGCAATAGAGAAAGCCTAAAAGAGAAAGTTAGCGTCAAGACCTAACTGATTCTAGACATTCTTGCCTTAACTTCATGTTTTTAAGTATATTTTCAGAATATGCAAAAGCAACCGCTTTTTCCACAGAAACTGTGGATAACTCTGGGGGTAAAATGAAAAAAGCGCTCAAAAGGCGCTAAATACGCGCTTTTTTGCTTAAATTGATTAATTTTTAACCATCTTATAAATTTCATTAAAATCAATGAGTTAAGTCAAAAATTTACCGACTATTCAACTAAACACCGAAAAAAACAGTGTTTTGTGACGCAAATGTAGCGCATGTGCATAAAATTACGAGGTTAACGCGCCTTCGACAAGCAATTAAGTCGCTACTCATTGATTTTTATGGTTTTTTCCGAAAATAGAAACCGTTCGTTCCGGCATGCTTGTCGTATTCACGCTGCAATCCTAAAACCGTCTGTGCGACAATGCCTGCCAACCTCGCCATTGGCACCACGGCTATGACACCCCTATTTTACTCTTACAAAAATTCTCTCGCGCTGCGTCTCGTTGCGCTAGTCGCGCTAGCAGCCATTCTCGCAGTTTTCCTAAACGCTATTTTTTCCCGTTGGTCGGTGAGTAAGGAGGCTGATGCGCGAACGCTAAACCTCATTCAGGACGTATTCGCGGCCGACAAGACGTCGAGCCTTCTGCTCTTTGCGCATCCTGATCTATTTATCACCACGAGCGAACTCGAGTGGCCGAGAACGATTTACTCGCTACGCCTTAGATTAGGCAAATTGGCAAGCATCGATGCCCTAAGCAGCACGATAACCCGTCCTTTATTAAACCTCGGAGGCGGAAATACTCGCGCAAGTTATGAGGCGCGCGTTACGTTCGAAACAGGCCCTGCGCAAATCAGTGTAGACTACGTGCTCAGCGACAATGAATTGCTTGTGACAGAGTTTTCGGTACTCTCGGGCGCCCTGTCACGCTAGCGTTGCCGCCGCTCATTTAACCCAACCCAACGCCAACTACCTGGATAAGCTGGCTGTAGTCACTGTACCCAGACACTATTTTTTCTATTCCATCTTGGCGCATGGTTCGCATGCCCTCTTTAACCGCTTGATCGCGTAGCTCATCGAGACCTGCGCGCCTGTTGATTAGGTTCCGCAGCCGACTTCCACAAATCAGCATTTCATGAATCGCCAGCCTCCCCTTGTACCCTGTACTGCCGCATTCAGTGCAACCAACAGCTCTGCAAAGTTTCCACTCCTTGACGTCAAGACCCTGCTCAACAAACGCTTTCTCGCCATAAAAGTGGCGCAATCGCTGCTTTTCCTCCTCGTCTGGTTCATAAGGCTGCTTACACTTTGAGCACAGAGTTCGTATAAGCCGCTGAGCCAAAACACCGAGCAGCGCATCGGAGAAATTGATCGGGTCGAGACCGAGATCCAATAGCCGTGTAATGGTTTCCGCCGCCGAATTAGTGTGCAGAGTCGACAGAACGAGATGCCCAGTAAGCGAGGCTTCAATACCAATATTGGCCGTTTCCCTATCTCTCATTTCACCGATCAAGATGACGTCAGGATCTGCTCTGAGAAATGCCCGCATAGCCATGGCGAACGTAAAATTAATGTTAGATTGCACCTGCACTTGCTGCAGACCGTCTTGCGTTATCTCTACAGGGTCCTCAGCAGTCCAAATTTTCCTTTCAGGAACATTGAGCTTGCTCAGCACTGCATGCAATGTTGTCGTTTTACCAGAGCCTGTTGGACCAACCACTAAGAAAAGCCCGTGAGGCTGCGTCGCAATTTTCATGATTGCGCGCTGATTCGCAAGACTCAAACTCAAGTTCTCAAGCTGCATGGGCGTCCCCGGTGTCAATAACCGCATAACCACGCTCTCGCCATAGACCGTAGGCAGCGTCGCAACACGCATCTCTACAGTGCGACCGGCAAGTTTTAATTTGCATTTGCCATCTTGAGGAAGCCGTCTTTCAGCAATATTTAAGCGCGATATCACTTTGACGCGGGCAATCGCGGCCGAACAGTGCTCCTCTGGGATCTCTAACAGGCGGCGGCAAAGACCATCGACACGAATCCGTACAGTCCCGGATTCTCCTTCCCTGCTGGGCTCGATATGAATATCGGACGCGCCAAGTCTGTCGGCTTCGGCGATTATCCTATTAATAAGCTGAATCATGCCCGAGGCTTCGGCCCCATAGTCGTCTTCGGCTTCACTCTCTGGCTGCACAGCCCTTCGCTGAGACGCGAGAACTGAGAACAGGTCCTCGAAGCCCGTGTCGGCATCGGTAGTCGAGTCATCGCTTAGGAAGAGCAGAATATGTTCAGGCAAGCCAACTTTTAACGTGCAGTGCTGAACATTAAGAACGCTGTGGATCTCTCTTACCCGCTGGTGATCTAAAGGATCGTCGATAAGAATCACCACAGTGCTTTTATGTCTACCGATGGGCAGCCAGAGGTTCTTGCGTAAATAGCTTCTGCTTATGTTGCTTAGCAAAGAAGAGGGCAGCGTTAGCTTGGGGTCATAGACCACAAAAGGAACGCGATAATACCTCTCCAGCAATTGACCAATCCTCGCAACCGAAAGGCCATAATTATCCATTAACACCTTTGCTGTAGATGCACCATGCTGCCGCGCATACGCCGTGGCTTCCATAAGGTCTTGCTTGCTAAGACTTCCCTCTTCGACTAACTGGCCGAATGGACCCGTTTCTTTTTGCTGCTCATCGTTAAACTCGCGGGCAAGCATTTGGCTAATCAGCGCCGCTCTTTTGAGATCGATTCCGTCGAATGGCGCATCCTCGTCGAAACGAAACAACTGCAAAACACCCAGCAGCATTACGCCTTTAATCGGCAAGGCGATAGCCGAGCTAACAGGCCAACCTTGTGTAGCACACAACTGCCCATCGAAACGAAGCTCCGGGTGAATACTGCAAAGCTCTTCAGTATCATTGGTGTCGGGAAGCAATACCGCACGTTGGGTTAAAGCTACATGGTCGGCGAGCGATGTCGCAGTTCTTAAAACATGACTCTCATCACCGATGCTGTCTTCAAGGTCTACTCCGCAATAAGTCGCATTGAGCTTGCGATCATTCTCGACACAGAGATAAACAATAAGTACGCGCGCGCCTAACAATTTTCTCAGCGCGTCACCAACCGAATCTAAAGCGGGATCGATTCTTTCAAATTGTCGAATCACTTTGTAGATCGTTTTCAGCTCCGCTAAAAACGCATGATCCGAAAGCCGTTTGTCTGCTCTTTCGCGCTGCAACAAGCTAGCACTCCTTAAGTCGAACAAAACCACCCTGCCCTCTGCCGGCAAGGCGCGCTATACTGCCAAGCGTCGCTGTCGATTGCATTGGCGAGGATTTCCCGAATGCCTCAAATTACCCGTTTGCCTCAAATTAAAAGAAGCCGCATAAAAAGCTCCAATAATTTTGTGCTTGCAGCTTGTCTAATGCTGCTTAGCCAAATTGCTTTCGGGCAAGCCAGTGCACAAATCTTCCTACCCAAACTTACCGCCTCGCAGGCGCATTGGCTGGGCGAGAGGATTTTCGCCAACGAATGCGCCTCCAAGCGCGCATGCCTGACTAGCTGGAACGAAGGCGAAGACTTCCCCTCCCTCGGTATAGGCCATTTCATTTGGTATAAACAGAATCAAGACGAAATTTTTACTGAAACTTTCCCCGACCTGCTAGCTCATCTCCATGAGACCGGCGTCACGCTTCCGAGCTGGCTACAACCTAGTCATCTGCCCGGGATTTCTACGGAGCAACCAATGGGGCCTGCTACAAACGGCCTCGGCACAGTTAGCGACCGGCACAACCAAGATATTCGTGCAGGAAATTTCTCACAAAATGGAAAGCGACAACCCGCCTATTCAGAAATTGACTCTCCATGGCAATCCCGCGCTGACTTTTACGCGAATATCAATAGCGATCGTATGGAAGAGCTGAGGACGCTCCTAGCGACAACCCAGCGTGAGCAGGCCCGGTTTATTATCGCGAGACTAGAGAGCAGCATTAGCGCGATAATCATGCAGTCGCCAGAAGCAGAGAGAGAAAGCATAAAATACCGAGTTGAAAGACTCGCGCACTGTCATTCGCCCGCAGGGCTCTATGCTCTGATCGACTACGTGCACTTTAAAGGGACAGGACTCTCCGAGGGTGAGCGCTACGCCGGCCAAGGGTGGGGGCTTCAGCAGGTACTCAACGCCATGGACGACAGCCACGCTCCCTTAGAAAGCTTTGCTGCAGCTGCGAAGCAGACTCTCACGCGCAGAGTAGCCAACGCGCCTAGCGAACGACGGGAACAGCGCTGGCTCAAAGGCTGGCACAACCGTATTGATACCTACTTGGCTACGGCAGCCCTGCCAATGGCCGAAAGTACATGCGAGTAGCGACGCAGGAACAATCATTGACCTTTAGCTGTAATCGCTTACTCTTTGCAGCCGTGAGTTTCCGATTCAGATTAGTAGCAGAGCGCGTAAAATGACCCTCGAAAGATCTAATATTGCCGCCATGCAGGGCTATGCGCCCGGCGAGCAGCCGCAAGACCCTAATACGATTAAGCTCAACACCAATGAGAATCCGTACCCACCTAGCCCAGAGGTAGCAGCGGCTCTAAGCAGCTTTGACGTAGCGAGCCTGAGGCGTTACCCAAATCCTGTTGCGAACGAATTTCGGCAAGTCGCAGCCGACCTTCACGGACTGTCTCTCGACAATATCATTCCGACAAACGGTGGAGACGAATTACTGCGTTTAATGCTTACTACCTTCGTCGCCGAAGGGGAGGTCGTGGCGACGACTAAACCGACATATTCGCTCTATCCTGTGCTTGCCGCAATACAGGATGCGACGCTTCGTGAAATCGACCTCGACGCGCAATGGAAACTCCCCGGCGATCTGATCCAACAGCTGCGTGAGATAAAGGCAAAGGTCTTTATTCTCGTCAACCCTCATGCCCCAACGGGCAGCTTGGTAACGAGTGCAGTAATCGCCGAGATCGCCGAAAATTTTGACGGCCTGCTCGTCGTCGACGAAGCCTATATCGACTTTGTCGATCCAGCCCTCGAACACGATTGTGTACCTCTATTGCACCGCTTCGATAACTTGCTAATTCTGCGCACGATGAGCAAAGGGTATTCACTAGCGGGACTGCGTTTTGGCTACGGCCTCGCGGCTAAAAATCTTGCCGCACCGATGCTCTTTAAAACCCGAGATAGCTACAATACCGATGCGATTTCCCAGCGACTCGCCGCCACCGCCCTCGCCTCCCAAGACTACGCGAAAAGCACTTGGGACAGAGTCAGGCAGAGCAGAGAGGAAGTATTCGCCGCACTCAATGTACTAGGCCTCGCCTGTTTGGCCAGCCAAAGCAATTTTTTGTTGTGCACAATACCCGATTCTATAGGCGCGCCTCGTGCTTATACGGCGCTAAAACAAGAAGGGATATTGGTACGTTACTTCGACCAGGAACGGCTGCGTGACAAACTGCGAATTTCTATTGGCACCAAAGAGGAAAACGATCGTCTAATTAAGGCGCTAACGACGATTTGTAAAGGTAACTCGAGCGCGCGGTAGGCTCGCCATGGCAAGTCTTATTGAGTGAACGATCCGAAAGTATAACAATGGCAGATAATTCGATGCCAGAAGATAAGACAGTGACAGAAAAAGGAGACAAAGAGACTACTAGGAGGGCTCATCCCTGTCCTACGTGCAAAAAGCCGATGCGCAGAATTGACGGTCGCATGGGACCTTTTTGGGGATGCAGCGATTTCCCAACATGCAGGACGACGCTTAACGAGGTCGATGGCCGTCCCAGTGCTGATATCAATCCCGATTACCGCTGCCCCCTGTGCACGCGAAAACTAGTACGCGCCGATAAAGCAAAGGGTGAATATTGGTTTTGCAGTGGCTACAACAAAGGCTGCAAAGTCACCCTCGACGATCACGAAGGCAGACCCAAACAAGCCCATCGCTGCAAAAAATGTGGGCAATTACTCGTTAAACGAGAAGGGAAGAACGGGGCTTTTTGGGGCTGCAGCAGTTATCCTGTGTGCACAGCAAGCTACAGTGATACTGAGGGTAGGCCTGCATTATGATTTTCTCATTTTTAAAATTGCGAAAGAAAACCGCGGCTGCATTGAGCGGGATCCTGATAGGTGCTGGCAGTTTATGGGGCCTCTCCATGTGGCAAGACATCCCGTTAATCGCGCTGGCAAGAGAACTCGGTGCTCTCGTCATACTCTTGGTAGCTATACTCGGCGTTGCCGCGCTACTCGGTTTCTTGCTGAGTAAATTTCGCCGCTAATGGTCTGTTACTTCATTTGTGCCTGGCTAGTTACTGTCTAATCCCCGTCTAGCCAAGCCTCTTCCTGTGTCGACTCACTGCGGCCGACATCACCACCGCATCTTCCCTCTCAGCTCCGTCCTCGCCAAAACCATCAGGATAGTAACCTCTACGTTCTCCTATCTTCATAAATCCAAGAGATTCGTAAAGGGCGATCGCGGCGCTATTCGAGCGCCTGACTTCCAAAAAGCAGGTCTCAGCGTCGAGCTTTTCAGCTTTCTCTAGCAGCAGCTTGAATAACCGCTTACCCAACCCACGCCTTTGAAATTCAGGTGCGACACAGAGAGTGAGGAGGTGACATTCGCCGATAGCGACGGACATCACGCCATGCGCAACTATCTGATTTTTGCTGGCGAGAACCCAGCATTGGTATCCGGACCTCAGACAATCGACAAATATCCGCTTACTCCAAGGCGAAACATAGGCCGCCGCTTCGTTTTTAACGACGAGATCAAGGTCGCTAGACCTCATCGCTCGGGCGAAAAATTCGTTCTCTGGAGTGTTGGGTAGCATTGGGAGAATGTACTTCCTAGTCTTTCTAAACGGCACGCGTGTCAGTTACAGCTTTCTAACTATACGCACCTTTTGTACGCGCTATTACTGGCTGCAGATCGGCCCACACTTCGCGCTTTAGGGACGCTAGGGATAACATAGCAGACAGACTTGCCAGCAGCGTCTGCTGGTACGGCATGCTCTGGCCTATCTCTGAGATTAGCGGCTCAACTACGCCGCCGAAAACGATAAGCTCTTTGAAGCGATCGCCATCGTGACGTCGGCGGATGAATCCTGCCAACGCAGCCGCAGCCGCCTGATCACTGCTCGACAGCCCAAGATCGTTTTCGAGCGGCCAACTAAATGCCTCGTGAGCCGGGCTTGCACCTCCCGCTAAAGGATTTAACTCGCAGGCAAGAAGAATCGACGACAACAGCTTTTTCGCCCGCGCCTTATCCTCTTCTCTCGCAACCGGCGGAATTTCGTAAAGTATCGCAACGCCCTCTGAGGTCACAAAATAACCAAGGTCAAAGCGCAAACTGGTAGTCGCCGGTCCCGCTTCGATATTCCTCCCTCTCTCCAGTTCGACCTCTACCACGCCACCCGGCGAAGGGGGGGCATCTGCAGACGCAGATGCGCCGCCCGCGGAGGCGCTTCTGACGCGCCCTTTGGCCTGGTGTCCAATGTCGATAACAGGTCTGTCGGGATTTTTGCTACGGAAACGCGGTATCTCTTGGTGAGTAGAAGGCACACTCGGCGCCGTCGCCTGCGCTGCGGCCGAGGGAGCCCCAGACATAGGGGCTAATGGCTCAGATAAAGCGGTAGAGAGTTCAGCTACGCTAGAAAAGTCGTACTTCGGAGACGCTTTAGCGCCTGCCAAAGTAGTGCGAGGAAAATAGACTTGCACGCCCATCGCGCGCAAATAGGCTTGTCGTCTCGCCTCTTCCATTTCGTTTAATCTGCTCTAATAAGTGATAACCGAAGAAAAATGATCTATCGCAGATTGAGCACCAACTCTGTTGAGAATCTGGACGTGTTACGTGTCATTTTCGTAGGGCGTAACAATAACAGTTCGCCACGCTATCAACAACGCGATACAGCCGCTCCATGCCTCATTCAGAGATTTGAAGTAACCGCCTTTTCATGATTGAATCCGGCATGTTTTCTGCGTCTCCGCGCCCTAATCGCCGAGCCAGTGCTTACCCTGAATTCACCAACCCTATGAGGCAGTAGTAATGCGAGCAATACTTTGTAAATCACATGGACCGGCCGAAAATCTTTGCCTCGAAGTGGTCGACGATCTTACCCCTGCGGCAGACGAAGCAGTAGTCGAAGTCTACTCGGCGGCGCTCAATTTTCCCGACGGGCTCCAGATTCAAGGTAAATACCAATTTCAACCCGACATGCCTTTTACTCCGGGATCAGAAGTTGGGGGCGTGATCATCAAGGCGGGCTCATCACTTTCAGGTTTTGCAGTAGGCGACAGAGTCATGGCGACACCTGGTATTGGCGGCCTCGCCGAGCAAGTGAGGGTGAAAGCCGAAGGCTTACGCAAAATTCCCGACAGCATGGATTTTAAGAGTGCTGCGAGCTTCGCTATGGTCTACACCACCTCTTACCACGCGCTCAAGCAGCGGGCCAATTTACAACCCGGCGAAACCCTCTTAGTGTTGGGCGCTAGCGGCGGTGTCGGCCTCGCCGCCGTTGAGCTTGGCAAACTCATGGGTGCACGTGTCATTGCTGCCGCAAGCTCTGATGAAAAACTCGAATTTGTGAAAGCAGCTCAGCCTGATGAACTACTTAACTATGGCGACGGAGAACTGAAAGAGAAGGTCAATGCGCTTACTGGTGGGAAAGGGGCTGATGTGATCTACGACCCCGTCGGAGGCGATTTATTCGATCAAAGTTGTCGCTGCATCGCTTGGAACGGGCGCTTACTTGTAGTTGGCTTCGCCAGCGGACGCATCCCTGAATACAAGGCTAATCTTGCGCTGCTCAAAGGCTCATCGATGGTGGGTGTCTTCCTCGGCAGATTCAGAAAAGAAGAACCCGCCGCCTACGAGCAAAATTTTGCCGAACTATTCAGTCTCTACGAACAGGGCAAGCTTAAGCCAATCGTTACCGAATCGTTTGCATTCGAAGACTATGTCGCCGCGTTCAACGTGTTCACCGAACGCAAAGTCATGGGCAAAGTGACGCTAGAAATCAAAACAGAAGCCTAGCTCTAGACCTACGACTAACAGCCAGCGATCGTTAAACAATACGACAGTACGGTACCGCAGACTACTCACGTACCGTGATAATAATTCCAAATATAAAACCAAGGCCAAAGCATGCTAAGCGACCAGCAAATCAAGGAAGATCTAGAAAGACTCAAAGACATAGCCATTGCAACGAAAGCAAAGGGAAGCGAATACGAAACTCACACTGAGAACGTGATGGGTGTTGAACTCGACGTATTCAGCAATATCCCCTCCAATCTCGGTAAGTACTACGCTCTGGCTAACGATTTCGAAGACGAGTGCTTTCTCGTCTATCAAGATGAGCGACTAACCTTCGGCGAATGTTTAACGCTCTCGAGACGCTTCGCGCGCGCATTGGTCGAAAAATACAACATCAAAAAAGGAGACCGCGTAGCCATCTGCGCGCGCAATTCCCCAGAGTGGTGCCTCGCCTTCATGGGGATTACGCAAATCGGCGCCATTGCCGTGCCGATGAACTCTTGGTGGCAAGGGCGTGAAATTGAATATGGCCTCACCGACAGTGGCAGCAAACTTGTTATCACGGACCCGCCGCGCCTTGCGCAGATGCAAGACTCACTGACGCGCCTAGGTATCGATGCGGTCATTGCGAAACCTGAAGACGAGTCTCATTACCCAGAATTTTACTCAGTTGCCAGAGGTTTTGAACCTTACACAGAGGCTGATATTGCTGGCTTCGATGTAGAGCCAGATGACCGCGCCACAATTCTCTATACCTCTGGTTCTACCGGCAATCCGAAAGGCGTGTTATCAAGTCATCGTAATACCTTAAGCGCGCTTTACACATGGAAATTCGTAAAAGACATCACCGAAACTCTGCGCCCTGAGTTGGTCGATGAGAACCCTGAGTTTCAGCCCGCACTGCTGGCTAACGTGCCTCTTTTCCACTGCACAGGGAGCCACGCTCAGTTCCTGTCGAGCTTCTTATATGCGCGCAAGTTTGTCATGATGTTTAAGTGGAACCCAGAGGTCGCATTAGAGTTAATCGAAAAAGAGCGCATATCAATTTTGCATGGCGTTCCCACCATGGCCTGGGAGGTTATGCAGTCAGAGAAATTCGCTACCACCGACCTCTCGAGCCTTCGCAGTGTGCAGGCAGGCGGCGCTCCAAGACCCCCCGAGCATCTCAACTTAATCACAAAGAAATTTCCTGAAAAAGCGATTCCGGGTCTAGGCTATGGCCTGACCGAGACGAACGCAATCGGCGCGATCATTTCAGGACCGTTCTATCTCGCTCGTCCGAATAGCACGGGTCGACCCACCCCGCCAGTCACAAATGTGCGCATAGTTGACGAGGCTGGAAACGAACTTCCCCCAGGTGGTATCGGCGAGGTCTGCATCAAGGGGCCCACCGTGATGCATGGCTACTGGAATCAACCCGAAGCAACCGCCGAGGTAATTAAGGACGGCTGGTTCCACACTGGCGATATTGGGATGTTCGATGAACTCGGATTCCTAATCCTTCTAGACAGGGCGAAGGACATCGTGATTCGAGGCGGTGAGAATATCGGTTGCGCAGAAGTTGAGTACGCGATTGCCGAGCATCCAAAGGTGAGCGAAGTCTCTGTTTACGGCATCCCTGACACACGACTCGGCGAAGTGCCCTGCGCCACGGTCATGCTAAAGAAAAACGAAGTGCTAGAGGAAACAGAGATTCGCGCATTCCTACGCGATCGCCTCGCCGCATTTAAAGTGCCCGCTCGCTTCTTCTTTCAGTACGAACAACTGCCGCGTATCGCGACAGGAAAAATCGCCAAAAAAGAGCTACGTGCGCAAACGATTGCGCTGCTGGAGTTAGCCTAATCGACTCTAAAAAAGATCCAAAATAATACTCGACTGCCACTCAAAGCTTGATTAGAATCCGCCGAAATTGGTACACCACTTTGATCCCAGAGACTTCAGAGAAGCGTATACCAAGACGATAGTAATAGTAGTAGTGAAGCGTTCACTTTAAGTCAAACTTTTGATTGTGAGGGTGCCATGAAAGAAGAAGAGTGGGACAGCGAGGCCGACGACGAAGTTGAGTCTTTTGACTCTACCGATGAAAGCGCCGAATTAGAGGTCGATGAGGATTCTGACGCGACGCTTTCGACTAAAAAACTTAAACCCGGGGTGACTGATCTCAGGCGCAAGATAGAGGACCGACTCGAAAGCAAGCGCCTGCGTGAGGCATTTGATTTTGACGATGACTTCGACTTCGACGATGATTTTGACGAGCCATTAGGCCGATTAGGCTAGCCCGCCAGAGGCCAAGCCAGAAGCAACAAAGGTATAGCTGCCGCGACGATTACCACTTCAAGTGGTAATCCGACGCGCCAATAGTCACCGAACTCATATCCGCCAGGTCCCATAATTAACGCATTGTTCTGATGCCCGATGGGCGTCAAAAATGCACACGATGCACCTACCGCCACAGCCATCAAAAAAGTGTCGGGATTGAGGCCCAGTGTCGTTGCAATATTGTAGGCAATCGGCGCCATTAAAATTGCGGTCGCTGCGTTATTAAGGACATCTGACACCGTCATTGTGACAACGAGGATGAGCGTCAACAGTATGACCGGCGAATACTCCCCTGCCACCCCCAAAATTCCGCCGACCATGACCTGAGTCGCACCCGTAGTTTCGAGCGCGTTCCCTAACGGGATTAGCGCACCTAAAAGAACCACCACAGGCCATTCCACACCGTCATAGAGTTCTCTCACGGGGACGATAGAACGTAGCGCCATAGCGACACAGGCAAGTCCAAGCGCGAGCTGAATCGACATAAGGCCCACTGCGGTCGCGACGATCGCCGTGACGAAGATAATTAATGCTGGCAAGGAGTTCTCACCGCGTTTGAGATCTAGCGAGCGCGTGGCAAGCGGATAGCATGCGAGTTTTGCGATAGCCTCTTCCAGCGCCTCTTCCTCACCGTGCAGCAACAGCACATCGCCAACACGAATGGCAAAATCGCGCAGTCGGCTGCGATGGGGTGTCCCCGACCGAGACGCTGCGAGCAAATTAATTCCATAGCGACGATTAAACCTAACCTCGGCAGGCGTTCGACCCACGAGAGGTGATCGCGGTGTAACCACTATTTCTAACATTTGGGAGTCAGCCGAGTGCAGCAGTTCACGCGTCGAATTTTCGGCACTCACTAACGCAAATTTATGTTCTGTGGTAAAGCTGTCGATATCTTCCTGCGACCCCTGTAGCACGAGAATATCGCCCACTCTCAGCAGTTGCTGCCTATTCACAACGGGCGAAACCTGTCGTCTGCTCTGCAGAGTAACGAGATCCATCTTCTGCGCCTCTAGTGCGTCTTTTAATTCGCCGACAGGCTGGCCAATAAAATCACTGTCGTCAGCAACCTTCGCTTCGAATAAATAGCGCTCTATATCAAAACCTTCACTGCCGGCGGCTTGTTTTCTTATTCTCACGAGCTTTGAGCCAAACACGAGCATAAATAAAATACCTGCAACTGCCACCCCGCCGCCGACCGGCGCAAAATCGAACATAGCAAACGCTTGCCCCGAAACCTCTTCACGGTAGTTTGCAATAAGTATGTTCGGCGGCGTTCCTATAAGAGTTACAAGCCCGCCCAATATAGACCCGAACGATAGCGGCATAAGCACACTCGCTGGGGACCGCCCGGCCTTATTGGTCGATTGAATAGCGATTGGCATTAGCAGCGCGAGTGCACCGACGTTGTTCATGAACATAGAGAGAAACGCGGCGATAAACGACAGCACCGCGATATGGAGAGAGGGTCGCGATGACAAGGGCTCAATCGCGCTAGTCACAAATTCGACAGCACCAGAGCGGGACAGCCCGAAGCTCACGATGAGTACGAGAACAACAGTGATCGTCGCTGGGTTACCGAAGCCTGCGAACAACTCCGATTGTGGTACCAAACCGAACAGAGCGGCAGTAAAAAGCGCACCGAGAGCAACCACATCATAGCGCCAACGCCCCCATACCAGGAGAATTAGCAATCCGACCAACACGAACATGAGTTGTAATTGATCGAGCGTTTCGGCGTCGAGCATGCGATCTCCGCGGTTAGATTATTTCAAAATCAAGTATGCTCAGTCCGCTAATTTCCGCACACAACTTATCGCCTTTTACCACCGCCGCGACACCGGCCGGCGTGCCAGTATAGATTATGTCACCGGCCTTTAGCTCAAACAGCATCGACAGCTGCTGAATTATCTCAGCAACATGCCAAATCATTTGCCCAAGCGTTGCCGATTGCCGCGACTCACCGTTTACGGAAAGACTGATGACGGTATCGGTCGACGGCGCGAAATCCGTCTTGGATGTAAGCGCCGAAAGAGGCGCTGACTGATCAAAGCCTTTCGCCGTATCCCATGGACGACCGTGCTTTTTAGCAATTGCTTGTAAATCTCGCCGGGTAAAGTCGATACCAACTCCATAACCAAAGATACAGGCAGCAGCCTCTGCTATCGATAAGTCACGCCCACCGTCTGCGAGCGCTACGACTAACTCGACCTCATGATGCAGGTCGGTTGTGGCCTGCGGATACCGCACTGGGTCGCCGTCTGTCACGAGTGCCGACGCGGGCTTTGAGAAAAAGACAGGAGGCTCGGACTTAGGGTCACCACCCATTTCGGCAACGTGATCGGCATAGTTGCGGCCTACGCAATAAACGCGGTGTACAGGAAAACGTGCTGCTAAGCCCACAACGGGAATAGAGACTTGGGGTGGAGGCGAAAAGATATATTCCATTAATTTATTCCACACAGCCGAGCGCTAGGCCCGGCGCTACTTGTTGATTCTCAAACACAGTAAGCTGCGCGCGACTTTCGATCTCCGCGAGCGATGTGAGCGACGCGCAAAAGTGTCTATGACTTTGCGTTGACGATGGGAAGGCGAAGGCCGCGTAGCGCCCGTCTAGGACAGCAATTTTGAAAAAACCTTCCTCTTCAGACTCCGTCGCGGGCAGTGGTCCGGACACCACAAAAATCGCCGCGCTGCGTCCATCTGGACTAACTAACTGCCGCGCTGCAAGTTCGTTTAGTGTCTGATCTAACAGAGACCATGGCCCCTGTCTTAAATCGCTAGGCAACCGAGCCCTATTCGACAGAAGGTTTAACTCGTCCCAAAACGGCGTTGCGGAAAAACTCGTCATCGGCGCGAGCCTTCCCTGTTCGGCTGCAAGCAGCGTGACCTCGGTGAGGCGGTAGTCGCGATCTTGAGAATCAGTTAGATCCGGCTGCTGCAGCCTCATCTGCGCATTGGCGGCGAGTTGCTGTTCACTGGAACTCGCTAGCAACGATTCGGCCACCCACTCGCGAGGGAGAAGAGACGCGACTCCAATGCCCTCGCCTAAAACGCGGTAGGCGACCCAGCGTGGCAGCTGCCCGTCGCCCATAGAGTCAACCTGAGACGCGAAAAGCTGGCGTACGACAATTTCGTCTTCCGCGTCATCGCCATGCCAAACGGGACACGAGCCATCCAGGCAATGGACGATTATGGGCTCTATATCTTCGGCAGCAAGGCCACTGCTTAGAACAAAAAAGAGAAGCGCGAGCTGCCTCACTGAACGTCACCCCATCGGATAAGGAATAAGTTTGTGCACTTCATCGCACTGTCTCATCACTTCGTCCGATAATGTCACGTCGAGCGCCGCGAGAGACTCCTCGAGTTGCGCCGCCGTGCGTGCACCGATAATCGTCGAGGCGACAAAATCGAAATTCATGCTCCAAGCTGTTGCAAGCGTGACTGGTGACATGCCTGCCTCTTTCGCTATCTCGAGATATTTGGCTGTAGCCGCAAGCGTACCCTCATTGACGAACCTGTCTGCCATCGCACGCTGACGGGGATTGTCGTGATAATGATAATCACCGAAGCGACAGCCTTTTGGTACCTCAGGCACATTATATTTACCACTAAGCACCCCGCCGCCGATCGGCGAATAGGGCAACAACGAGACGTTTTCTTTGCGACACGCATCGGCTAATTCATCCAAGAAACGTCGGTGTAGCAATGAGAAATTATTCTGGATCGATTGGAATTTGGCATACCCCTCATAAGACGCAATCGTGTTCGCCTTAGTGAGTCCGTAGGTAGTCTCGTTCGAAGTGCCGAGATACCGAACCTTCCCGGCCTGAACTAGACGATCAAGTGCGTCCATCGACTCTTCAATCGGCACGATCGGATCTGGCCAATGCACTTGATAAAGATCGATATAATCGGTGCCGAGCCGACGCAAACTGCCTTCGATTGCCGTCTCGATATGAAACCGATCGATGGCGGTCATTCCATGTCGAACCGGTGGCACAAACCATCCCGCTGCCGCACCAGCAACCTTGGTCGCAATAATCAGCGAGTCGCGCGGTTTAGTTTGGATCCATTCCCCAAATATCTTCTCGGTAACACCAACGGTTTCCGCATTCGGCGGCACGGGGTAGACCTCGGCGGTGTCGAAAAAATTGATTCCACGATCGAACGCCGTGTCGAGAATTTTAAATGACTCTTTCTTGTCACTCCAACTGCCAAAGCTCATTGTCCCCATGCAGATAGGGGTGACGCGAAGGCCACTCTTGCCGATATAACGGTATTCCATAGTGTCGTCCTTATTCTCTTGTATAAATTTAGTCGCGACGCCGACGCATTAGTCGCATTGATCACCGAGATAGCCACCGCCTCCACAATAGCCGGCATCTTGTATCTGAATGGCAAGACCATCGGGATCGCTGAAATAGACTTCCGGCGTCCCACCCTCTGCGCCGCCCCTGTTAGGCAGTCGCAGGCTCACCCAATGCGTTAGCGGACGCGGCGGCCGCTGCCCTTCAACCGGTGTCAGACCGTAGTCCGTCAATCGAGCTCGCATAGCTTCGACATCGAATGCAGCCACGCTGAGACTAACATGATCGGTGCGGCCGACAGCATTAGGGACAGCGCTATCAGTGCCGCCAACATACATCAGAAACTGCAGCCCATCGCCAAGACTCACAGTCGGTGAACTTGGTCCTTGATAGGCGAGTATACCGAGTCCGAACCCTTCAAAAAATAAGCGATTTGCCCGCTCGTAATTAGCGACAAAATTGGTGAAATGATTGATGTCTAGAGCCGTAAACAATCCCTCAGAGGCAGCTTTAAAAGGACAAGCACCGCAATCCTCTATCGACATCACGCGAAACACGATACCTTCAGCATCAGCGAAGAAAAGCGCGTCTTGCCCCCAGCTTTCGTCGATCCAGAATCGCATAGCGCGATCCAAGGGCGCTTGGTTAAGTCCCGCGGTGAGTGTAAAACCACGCTGCGTTAGCACATCACTGGCAGCGTCTTTATCGAAATCGCGAATTCCCAGACCAATCCAAGCAAACCCAAGCGACTCACCTTCATCAGCCTCCAAGAGGACAAAATGCCTGTTGCCCTGACCGACTGAATAGGTAGCCCGCTTAGCATCACGTACGGGCGCCGTGCCAAACATATCACTGTAGAACCGAACCGATTGCTCGATGTCGCTCACTCGTAAAGCAAACGCTTGATAGCCCACGAGCTCGAGTGCTGGAAAATTTTTGTGCGACTGGGCGTGAGCCGTATTCATAACAAATACAACAAGACCCAGCAGGCAGAATAGGCGCGGTGGCACCCAAACCCGTCTCAACAGATTTCGCATCGGCTTTGCTCACTCTTTGTTGTTGCGCAATTCACTGTTGCGCGATCAAGAAGGCACCTGCTCGATTGCCCCGCCCTGGTTCTTCCAAGCCTCCATGCCGCCCTGCATGTGCACGACACCTTCGGCACCCATTTTTTTTAGCGTTTGCGCGGCAAGCGCAGAACGCCAGCCTTTGTTACAGTAAAGTATTAGACTATCGACCTCTTCGAACTCGCGTCGATAGTAAGGGCTCTCGGGGTCAACCCAAAATTCGAGCATGCCTCGAGGCACGTGTAACGAGCCGGCAATGCGCCCTTCTCTTTTCACCTCCCGTATATCTCGCAGATCGACGAGCAGTAAGTTGCCAGTGGCCGAGTCGAGCGCTGAGCGAACCTGCCCAGGACTCAAGACTTCGATTTCCTTCTCAGCCTCTGCAACAAGGTCTCGAAAGCCTTTCGTCAGTTTATTCATGACACAGCTATCCTTTCATTCTCACAAGCGTTCGATGTTCAACGAAACAGGCACTTACTAAGCCCGTGTATTGAACGTCACAGAATTTATTTTCCTCAAACCGAGTCCCAGAGCCAGAGATCCCCCTGCTATCGCAAGCAGAATAAGCTGGCTGATCCCAAACAACCCGCCGGCGGGGAGTGCCAGAGTGATACCCGCAACGCCGATAAAACCCCGTACCACTAGACTTAGCGCGCCGCGGCCCAAGTCACCCAAACCGATCAAATAGCCCTGTAATGCCGCAGAGACCAAAGCCACACCCACTAGCGCAGTCGACAGTGCCTGAATATTTTCTAGCCACGATCCCTGCAATAATAGCGCAGGGTTAAAGACGAAGAAGAACGGCACAAAGTAAATAATTGCGCCGAGTCGCATGGCTTCGAATCCTGCACGCATAGGCGACACTTGTGCGACAGAGGCCGCAGCAAAGGCTGCCAGCGCAACGGGTGGAGTAATAAAACTAAGCATACCCCAGTACATAACAAACATATGGCTTGCGAGGGGATCAAGTCCCGAGTTTGTCAAAGCCGGAACCAACACAATGGCTAGGAAGATATAAGCAGCGGTAACCGTCATGCCGATACCCAAAATAAAACTCGTCAGCGCTCCCATCAGCAAAAGAACAAGCACATTGTCACCGGCTAAATAGACAAGGTCGTTCGCAATCGTGCCGGCAATACCTGTTACGGCCAAACCGCCAATGATGAGGCCAATGGCGGCGAGAATACCCGCAAGCTCGGCCAACAGTTTTCCCATCGTCGCGACCAACTCGAGTACCTTATTAACATCGAGTCTATGCTTGGTGAACTGGTTGATCACGAGTAGCAACGCAGTTGCATAGAACGGAGCAACAGCTTCTCGTTGCATGAAAACAAGCATCCAAATTAGCGCGGCAAACACAGCGATAAAATACCAACCGTCACGGAATACAGCGCCTACCTTAGGCAGCTCCTCTTTCGGCAAGCCTTGCAGGTTATCGCGAGCCGCGTGGGCATCGATTTGCATGAAGAGTCCAAAAAAATACAAAAGCGAAGGAACGATCGCGGCGATCGCAACTGTGACGTAACTTATGTTTAGAAAGCTCGCCATGACAAACGCCGTAGCACCCATAATCGGGGGCATTAAGACGCCGCCTGTCGAGGCGCACGCCTCCACGCCAGCGGCATATTCGCGCGTGAAGCCGATGCGCTGCATAGCCGGTATCGATAGCGGACCGGTGGTGAGCACGTTACTTATTGGCCCACCGCTCATTGACCCCATTAGGCCGCTGGAAAAAATCGATACCTTAGCGGGGCCTCCACGCTTGTGCCCAAGTAGCGCGAAAGCGAGATTAATGAAAAAGGGGCCGCCTCCGGTGTATTGCAGCGAAACTCCAAACACTAGAAAGCCAAAGACAAGCTGAGCAAATACCTGCATCGGAATGCCGAACAGGCTTTCTTCTCCCATCACATGAAACATCGCAACGTCTTGCACGGGAATGCTTAGCGCGGCCATCACATCGGGCAGTGAGTCGGCGAATGTCGGGTAGAGCGAAAAAATAGCGACGATCACAAATACAGGCCAGCCACCAGCGCGCCTACCTGCTTCCATAACGATGACCCATGTTACTAGCGCCAGCCAAACACCAATCGGCGGCGCCGCATATTCCCAAGCCTCGAGCACGATACGCTCTGCATAGAAGGCAAAGTATGAAAACACGCCAGCAATCACGAGCATGATAACTATGTCATACCAGGGCACATGGGTTGGGCTGTGTTTTGTCGCTGGAAATGTGACAAAAACCATACTCAACATGACGCCCGTGATGAGATACATGTACCGGCTGTCGAGCAGCACATAACCAACGAAAAAGCCTAAATTGAATACTTGGTTAATCGCGAGCAAAATAGATGCGCCGGTAAGTATCGCCATCACCGTACGCCAACGAACAGAAAGGGCCCTATAGCGAATGCTCGGTGCGGGCGCATCCGCTTTTAAGGCAATGGCGCTGCTTAGTTCTGAGGAATTGCCCTGTTGAGGTGCTTGTTTCATATCGCTCCTATTTTTTTGTTCACTCTTATACTCCTCACTCTTAACCCCAAACTCTTCACAGTTAACCCGTTATTAGACACTGAACGCTATCAGCTACGAAACTCAACGCAGAATGTAAGGAATTGCCGCTAGAGACTGTCGGCAAGCGTCACAAGTCCCTCTGCTTCGAGCGCTTTCAGGCGAGCGGCGAGCCACGCCTTTTCGAAGTCATCGTAGTCGTCTGGCGCAGTGGGTAAAAATGCATCCCAGGCCCGTTTTAGCACAGCCTGTCGATAGAGGTTCTTCTCGTTCTGAGCGGCGGCTTCGGGAGTCCATTCTCCGCTTTCCTTAAAGTACCGAATCGCGCCCTCATGGAAAGGCAAAAATGCCTGTTCCAACTTCTGCCGCGCGAATGTCCACCCCATCGCACCAGGCGCACTGTCTTTATATTCTTCATAGTGACGATGCATGATCTTGACGGTGCTGTACACCATCGCCTCCTCTGATGTATCCAGACCAACGAGAAGCGGATAGGCGGAGGTGAATACCTCGAGCCCCTCGTCAGGCAGAGTCGGCCCTTCGTAAGCAACGTGCGGCACATACCAAGGGAGGCGCTGGCGCACGCGTGCAATCGCTTCGGCATCGTTATGAGGCAGGGCGGGGAATCTTAATCCTCGCGGCGAGGCTTCGACGCGCAAAAAAGGCGGCGAGTTGCAGGCGCCGCCAGCGGCGTCCGCACGATTATTAAGAATCGCATCGATAGATGCATTGTAGCCGCCCACCTCGACCCGAATCACGTCATCCCAAGTCAAGTTTGCATAGGAGAGTAAGGCAGCCGTTGCGTTATTGAGTGACGGTGCGCCTTGCACGAATGTCACTCGCTTGCCTTTGATATCAGCGACACCGTAGATATTGGCATCCGCGGCAGTAGCGAAAGTGAAAGAGCAGCTATCGGAAAAGTTAGAGAGTAGCGCGCGTACTGGCTGAGGTCCCCAAATTTTTGAGGCAAAGTTAAGAATCCCCTCTTGCGCATAGACTGCCTCAGAGCCGCCGGCAGAGAAATGCACGCGACCCGCTCGCAGAGTTGCGAGTCGGGACACATCATTGCGACCAGGAATCACTCGCAGGTTAACGCCATAAGTCCTCTGCAAAATATTTCCAAGCGCTACTGCCTGACTGTATCCGCCAGTGCCTGTCGGGTAGGCAGACCATGCCATCGTGCGAGGTAATTCGATACCAGCTTGCGCAGGTACAGAGCCTACGCTCGCGGCGAAGGCGCTGCCGATCGAGAAGAGTGAAACGATTGCGAATCGGAAAAAGAAAGCACAGTTAGGGAGCAAGGACAAAATTCGAGCGGTCATTGGGCGACTCGTCTCCTTTAAAGAAAGATCGATCATAGAGATACATCAAAACCCTGAGCTCGAAAAACCTGAGCCTGAGAAAGTGCCAAAAAAAGTGCCAAAAAAAGTGCCAAAAGCAGGCTCATCGAACGCTCTCGAGCATAACCTAGCACCTGCGACATTGCTACCTACTCAGTGCTGAGTAATGAAGACTGATGCCGTCCTTGCTCCCTCGCGGTAACAAACTAGAAACGACGTCGCGCAGACGATCCTAAGCCTCAAGAATTACTCCCTATCGCGCGTTGCGCACTCTCCATGAATCCTTCTATACTGCTACAAACTGTAGAAAAAACGAAACCCTAGCGTCTGGATCAACACTTAGAATTGCTGTCTGCTCAAAGTGAGATACAAACAAAGGGGTACCGAAATAACGCGTCAATAGGGGTCACTGCAATGCCAAGTCGCAACTCACTTCGCTCAACAATTCGCCACATCACCCTAGGCACGGCGTCCGCGCTGATAGTTGCAAGCTGCGCTCCCGACCAACCCGCGCTACCTGAACTCAGCTTCGAAGAAGCGCTGCAAGAAAAGCTCATCATGGCGCAACCGGGCGATGTCATCGAAATTCCCGCGGGCGTTCACGAAATGACTCGCAGCCTGTCGCTTAATGCGCCGGGCGTTACCATTCGCGGAGAGGGCATGGATGTTTCTATTCTCTCCTTCAAGAATCAAGCACAGGGTGCCGAAGGACTGCTCGTCAATGCGAATGATTTCGTGCTCGAGGATCTCGCATTAGAAGACACTGTTGGGGACGCACTCAAGATCAATCAGAGCGAGAACGTCGTTATTCGCAATGTCCGTACAGAATGGACTGGCGGCCCGCTAACCACGAACGGCGCCTACGGAATTTACCCAGTACAGTCTAAAAATATTCTCATCGAGGGTGCAGTAGCCATCGGCGCCTCCGATGCCGGAATTTACGTCGGGCAGTCTAGCCAGATCATCGTGCGTAACTCTCGTGCCGAATATAATGTGGCTGGCATCGAGATTGAAAACTCTACCTATGCCGACGTATATGACAACGTGGCAACTAATAACACCGGCGGCATCTTAGTCTTCGACCTGCCGAACCTCCCTGTTCAAGGCGGCCGCAACACTCGCGTGTTTAACAACGACATCGTCAATAATAACGTCGACAATTTCGCGCCAGAGGGCAATATCGTTGGCACAGTCCCTGCGGGTACAGGGTTGATGGTCCTCGCGAACGACAGCATCGAAATATTTGGTAATCGTTTTGTCGACAATCAAACGGCTAACGTCATGATCGTAAGCTACCTGATCAACGGATTGCCGATAGATGATCCAAATTATGACCCGTTCCCCGAGGCAATTTATATCCATGGCAATAGCTTCGAGGGCGGCGGCGATAATCCCGACTCTGAACCCTTAGTTGCCCTTAAGGCCGCAACGGGGCAGCCCATTCCAGATGTAGTTTGGGGCGGCGCTATTTTGCCGGATGCTAACGGTCAGCCCACGAAGAGCCCCGCGGAAATTCTATGTCTCGGCGAGGGTGGAATGAGCTTCGTAAATTTGGATGCAATGAACGGTTTTACCGCGCCTTCTTTCGACGCTGCTCCACATCGATGCGAACAGCCACGCTTAAGCAAAATCGTCTTACCCGGAGATGCGGGTAGCGCCGAGTAATCGCATTAGAGACTTGAGTTACAGATAGCAAGAAAGATCAGTAAAAAACTGAAAGAGAATACAGAAAGACTAGTAAAAAAGAGGAAAAATGACGTGGCTCACCCAGCAGTTAACGCCCGTTTCGCGCTGATAATTGTCGCAGCGCTGTCGCTTTCAGGATGCGGTGAGGATCAGCCGAATTTTGCCGCGGATGCCCGCCCACAAAGACTTTCGGAATGGAATCTGTTTGACTTGAGTGCCTCTCGATTGCGACCGCTGCCGACGGTCGAGGTCGTTAGGCCCGCCAATCCGCTTTTCACAGATTACGCACATAAGCTGCGCACCCTATGGATGCCGGATGGAACGCAGGCGACTCTTATCAACGACGAGATCGACTACCCAGTCGGCACAGTGCTGAGCAAAACCTTTTACTACCCAGTTGATGCGACCGGCAACGTCATTCGCGTTGCCGATGAGGGGGCTCGTGAGATAGACCTTACTGACTCTCGCTTAATAGAAACGCGCATCCTCGTTCGGCAAGAGTCTGGTTGGGATGCCCTACCCTATGTCTGGAACGAAGACGAGACAGAGGCATTTCTCAGGGTTGCGGGTGCGAGTCAGACTCTTGACATGATCACTGCGGCCGAACTCGAACAGCCCGCAACGCGATTTGCTTATTTCGTGCCGAACGAAAATCAGTGCTCTGGCTGTCATACCACCGAACATCCGGACGGCGGCATGCATCCGCTTGGAGCGATCGCAAGTCAGCTAACCGCTTCATCACATTCGGCGAGCGGCGAATTTCAGCCGCAAATCGACACCCTCGTTGCACGCGGATGGCTCGATAAAGCACCTCAAATTCGAACGTTAGACTCATATGAAGACACAGACCTCCCGCTCGACAAGCGCGCGCTCGCTTATCTCAACATGCAGTGCGGGCACTGTCACAACCCAAAGGGCGCTGCAGATACTTCGGGGCTTATTCTTACTGGCAAGCATAAATCGCTAGTGAGTATGGGCGTTTGCAAACCACCCGTAGCAGCGGGCGGCGGCGCAGGAGATTTACAGTACGGCATCGTACCTGGGGATCCCGACAACTCAATTCTTCACTACCGCGTTGCCTCGACTAAACCTGATGAAATGATGCCTGAATTAGGTCGCTCTCTGGTTCATGAAGAGGGTGTTGCGTTGCTTCGTGAGTGGATCGACACCCTGCCCGGCAGCTGTGATAACGAAAATGAAGTTGCAGACCAGAATGCTGATTTTCGAGGCGTAGACACCGCCGGCTAATCGATTACTTGATCAAAATAAGACTCTGGGTAAGGCTCGTCATTGAGCGTGAAATGCCACCATTCTGTCTCAAGAGATCTAAAATTCTGAGCAATCATTACACTCCGCAGCAGCGCCCGATTCGCGCGCTGCTTGGCGCTAGGCTTCTTGCTGGAAGGCCACGAGGTAAGGTCGAAAAAATCCCAAGGAGTTCCCATATCGAGTTCCCTCCCCGTATCTAAATCAACAAGCGTCAGGTCTACTGTACTGCCTCGAGAGTGCCCTGAACGTTCAGCGATATAGCCGTCGCTAAAGAGGTTGGCTTTGTCTACGCGTGGATAAAATTCGTCTTTAGTCTCTGTGTCGTCAAGGTCACGCGCCCAGCGCACGAAGTGATCCACTGCCCGCTGCGGGCGATAACCATCGAATACCTTCAAGCCGAGTCCGAATTCAGCAAGACCCGCCTGAACTGACCGTAACGCCTCGATTGCAGGTTTTGTGAGCAACACTTTGGCCTCTAAATAGCCATCGACCGGGGCCCCGACAAAATTATGCGAACCGGCATAGCGCGCATCGACAACGACGGTTGGCACCGCCGAGGAAATATCAATAAGGGAGGCCTCTTCAGCATTGGCGCTGAGCCAGCTTGCTAAAAATAAAAAGAGACTGATTCGTCGCCAACTGCCCAGCCATGAGCGATTATTTCTTGTTTCGGTTACCATGCTTCCTCCCCACGAGAAGTATTGATCGCTATAGGAGCTTAATCCGTATAACGCTTCAAGAGTTAAAAATGCAGCAAATGCTCATTGCTCGACTCTGATGCTAACAGTTTATCTACTCTCAGAAGCACCCAGGTTGATGCCTCCTAGACATAGCCTCTCCTGCGAATAGCGTCTAGAATGCTCGTCGAGAGTAACAGCATCAATCGACTACCAAGCTCGGGCACATCGATAAGGGCTAAACCCAAACAGCGAGCCGAACTTATTTAACTAAATCTCCGGAGTCTACCCCATGACAAAGCGAAACCGATCTAACCGAACCGTTGCGAGTCTTGCCCTCGCAACCGCAATTGCAGGTCTTGCCCCTCTTAGCGCGCTCGCACAGGGCGACACCTACAGGTCAGCAGCACACGATTTCGAAATCACGACAGTCGCAGAAGGATTGGAAGTGCCGTGGTCAATGACATGGCTACCTAATGGCGACATGCTAGTGACGGAGCGTCCTGGACGCCTTCGCATAGTGCGCAATGGCTCGCTACTGGCTGCACCGGTTGAAGGTGTGCCCGAAGTCCATGCAGTAGGCCAGGGTGGATTATTTGATGTACTGCCACATCCCGATTTCGAATCGAATAAGCTCGTCTATCTTAGCTTTTCAAAGCCATTGCCTGATGAGTCCACGACTACGGTTATCCGTGGCACATTTGAAAACGACAGACTAAGCAATGTCGAGACCATTTTCCAGGCCGATACTGCGGGGCGCAACGGCCACTATGGCGGCCGCATCGCGTTCGATAACGACGGTTACTTATTTATTACCATTGGCGACCGCCAAGCCCCACCTTCTGGTAATCTGGAAGCGCATCCGGCACAGGACCTTGCCAATCATAACGGCACTGTCATCCGCCTACATGACGACGGTCGCGTGCCTAGTGATAACCCTTTTGTAGGTCGCCGAGATGCCTTGCCAGAGATCTACAGCTATGGACATCGCAATCCTCAGGGAATCGATATACATCCCGTCACTGGCGATGTGTGGACAGACGAGCATGGGCCTCAAGGTGGCGATGAATTAAATATAGAAGAAGCTGGCAAGAATTATGGCTGGCCAGTCATCGGCTACGGCGTGAACTATGGTCCCGGTCTCCCTATTCATAGCTCGCAGCAAAGTGAGGGCATGGAACAACCAAAACATTTCTGGGTGCCTTCCATCGCAACAGCGGGGCTCATGATTTACAGCGGTGATTTATTCCCGAATTGGAAAGGTGATATTTTCGTCGGCGGACTTCGCGGCCAGCAACTCGCGCGAGTCGATCTGAATGACGAAGGCAAGATGACGATGATGGAGGAGACTCTCTTAAACGGCATTGGCCGAATTCGCGATATTCACCAAGGCCCCGAAGGCGCGATTTATATCGCTACCGAGAACCGCGGTATCCTGCGTCTAACGCCGAGCAATTAATACCCACTAGCTGTTCACCAAAGCCCGCCTCTGCGGGCTTTGTGCTTTCTAGGCGCGTCTGCGCTAGCATTGCAGCTCAGAGGAGCGCTTCAAGATGAAAACAATCGGAATGATCGGCGGCATGAGCTGGGAATCTACCGCAAGCTACTACCGCGCAGTCAACGAGGGAATAAAACGCGAACTCGGCGGACTTCACTCCGCCAAGATCTGTCTCATCAGCGTCGACTTCGATGAGATAGAACAGTTGCAGCGCGAAGGAAATTGGACTCGCGCGGGCGAATTACTCGCAAAGGTTGCAGTCAATGTGCAAGCCGGCGGTGCCGATTTTCTCGTGATCTGCACAAACACTATGCACAAAGTCACCGACGCCATTCAATCTGCGATCGACATCCCCCTCCTACACATTGCCGACGCCACGGCACAACAGCTTGTCGATGATAAAATTCATCGCGTAGGGTTACTCGGCACTCGTTTCACAATGGAGGATACCTTCTATAAGGCACGTTTAACGGATAAATTTGGTATCGAGGTATTAGTGCCCAGCCCAGCAAATTGTGCTCGCGTGAGTACAATAATCTACGAAGAACTGTGCCTTGGCGTGATAAATGCCGAATCACGCGCGTTTTATGTCGAGCAAATCGCAGAACTGGCAGAACGCGGCGCACAGGCGGTTATTCTTGGCTGCACAGAAATAGCTCTACTCGTTCAGCAGCGCCACACGGAAACTCCTCTGTATGACACCACTTCAATACACGCAGAAGCCGCCGTTAAGATGGCGCTAACCGATCGATAAACTATAATAGAACGCTCCCAGTCACCCCCCCTTGGTTTTATAAATTTGTTATGGACGGATTAATCCTCGAAACGTTTACCGTGGGCCTCGCGACATTTTTTGCGACCATTGGACCACTCGATGTCGCTGCTGTTTTCGCCGCGCTAACCGCCGGAGAGGCTCCGAAGCACAGACGCCGCATGGCTGTGCGCGGCGCACTAATCGCTACAGGCATCTTGATCACGTTCGCGCTTATTGGCGAGTCACTGTTATTCGCTTTAGGGATTTCAATAGCCGCACTTCGCACAGGGGGCGGCATTCTGCTCCTTCTTATCGGTATAGACATGGTGTTCGCGCGCTCTTCCGGGAGCACGTCGACTACAGATGAAGAGGAACAGGAAGCACTGGGAAAGCGTGATATTTCGGTGTTCCCGATCGCCACTCCGTTAATAGCTGGCCCTGGCGCCATGGGCGCAGTAATACTGCTCATGGCCAATACCGAAGGAGAACTGATTCTGCAGGCGGCGGTAATCGCCTCGCTGATGATAATTCTTGTGGTCACCTTCGGCATGTTGCTATTGGCCAGCAAAATTCAACGTCTTTTCGGTGTCACCGGTATGCATGTAGTGACACGCATCTTCGGTGTGCTCCTCGCTGCACTCGCCGTGCAGTTTATTTTTGACGGTATCGCTCAAAGTGGACTAATAAACGGTTAGGGGTGTTCTATACGCGGCAAGAAAAAAATGACCTGAACCTTTCTCTAAAGCACAGGCAAAAAAAAGGCCGACAGCGTCGGCCTCAAGCTTCTAGGGACTAACTGAGTTACAGCTAGAGAGGACACTTCAGGGAATGAAAGCGGGGGGATGGCGCCTGCTTTCGATTGATCTCGGGAGAGAGCCCCTGTCCTGATAGCGTAAACGCCGAATTTTTAAACGCAGATCACTCGATCTATCATGACTTTTCGCCCTTTACCGTTCGCCCTCTAGCCCCACACATTTGCTCTGCTTTAGTCAGATTCAACCTCAATGGTCTTCCGATCGGGTCTTCCGATCGGGTCTTTCGATCGCGAGACCAGACGCACTTAAAACCATTCCTACCCGCAGAGCGTAGATCTGGTTATCAATTCTTACATTGGCACACTCCAGAGAAAGTGAGGAATTTGGAACGATGATTAGGTCACCACGGTTATTCAGACATGCCCTGGGGAAACCAGCGTATAGCTCCCTACACCTTTTGAAAGGGGCATTGCTTTGCCTATTCCTTATCGCGGCGGTCGACAGCTACGCTCTCGAGCAGCCTAAATATGAGGTTCTGTTCGCCGACGGCGATATAGAATACCGCCGCTACGACGCCTATGTAGTCGCCGAAACCGCGATTGCCGAGGTGGGTGACTGGGGCAAGGATACGCGCGACGGGTTCATGCAGCTCTTCGACTACATCTCTGGCGAGAACACCCTCGAGACCAAAATTGAAATGACATCGCCCGTGGTTCAGAGGCAAAGCATGAAAATAGCGATGACTGCGCCCGTCGTGGAGTCCTCAAGCGGAGGCCAAAACCGCTTAGCGTTTATGCTACCCAGTAAATTCAACCTCGACAGCGCGCCACGCCCGTCAAACTCCTCCATTACAATCAGAGAAATGCCGGTGAGACTGATTGCCAGCATTCGCTATTCGGGCCGCTGGACTGAGAAGAACGTGAAGAAATATAAGGCCAAACTGGAACAGCATCTCTCGGAGCGAGGCGTTGAGACTGTCGGAGAGTATTCGACGGCCGTTTACAATGCGCCATTCACGCCGCCCTTTATGCGCCGCAACGAAATCCACTTTGAGATAAGCGCGCTCCCTGAAAACTAGTGGCGCCCAATTCGCATGAGCAAGGAAGCAAGGCAATGCAGCAAACAGTATTGATTAGCGGCGCGAGTGGTCTAATCGGCACAGCGCTTTCGGATCATCTTCGCAAAGCCGGCTTCGCCGTCCATAAACTCGCAAGAGATAATCCTGAGGCCCAATTCAATTACTCATCAGAGTCTAAGCGGGTAACGCTGGACGACTCTATTCACCTTGATGCTGTCGTCAACCTCGCCGGTCCGAGCATCGCCGATGGCCGCTGGACCGACAGCCGTAAGAGGGAGATAGTTAACAGCCGCGTCGACATCACCACCGCGCTCGCCTCAGCCCTGGCGACGAAGACCAAATCTCCTAATATCTTCCTATCAGCCTCTGCAGTGGGGTTCTATGGCGAGTCGGACGACCCTCTCGACGAAGACTCGCCCGCCGGGAACGATTTTCTGGCAGCTGTCGCCACGCGTTGGGAACAAGCGACGGCGCCCGCAAGGCTTGCAGGTATACCCACAGCCCATCTTCGCTTCGGCGTCGTACTAAGCACTAAAGGCGGCGTGCTCGGCAAATTAATGCTGCCATTTTCGCTCTGTATGGGAGGCCGGCTTGGAGACGGCAAACAGCCGATGAGCTGGATTGCCCTAACCGATGCTGTGGCTATACTCACAACGCTGATTCAGGAGCCAGAGTCACTTGCCGCCCACACTGACCAGCAAGGCGCCTGCGCGCTCAATCTCGTCGCCGGCGAACCCATTACCAACGCTGATTTTACCAAGTCACTTGGTCGCGCAATCCGCCGACCCACACCGTTCCCCTTACCAAAAGTCTTCATTCGACTCTTGTTTGGCGAAATGGGCGACGCACTGCTGCTGGGCCGTTCGTCGGTCGTCTCTAAGCGCCTTTCAAACCTAGGCATCGCGCTGCAATACTCGAACATCGATCTAGCGCTTGCCTACCTCATTGAGAATAAGGCATGAGTACAATTGACTCTGTCATCTAATGGGGTAGTCTGCGTAAAATCGCGGAAAACGCGCACCGACCCAGAATGAGGAACCCTGTGAAAACAACCTGCTTTGATGTCTCGATCGCCGACTATATTGCACACATCGTGCTCAATCGTCCTGAAAAGCGAAATAGTATGATTTCCGCATTCTGGGACGAACTGCCCGCTGTCATTAGCGAGCTCGAACAGGACGACAGCGTTCGCGTCATTGTGATTTCCTCGACGGGCCCACACTTTAGTGCGGGTATCGACACAGCTGTGTTCGCGAGCAGCGAAGCCTCTACGGATGACCCGCGAGAGCTGGAGCATCAGAAAAGACGGCATGGCGCCCGCTTCTACGACAATGTACTGCGCATGCAGCGCACGTTCAATTGCTTAGAGGAGTGCCGCGTACCTGTACTCGCAGCGATACAGGGCGGCGCAATTGGCGGGGGTGTAGATCTGATCACCGCCTGTGACATGCGCTACATGAGCAAAGACGGTTTCCTCACTATTTTCGAAATCAACATCGGCATGACCGCCGATGTCGGCACATTCCCACGCATCACCAAACTCATTCCCGAGGGTATTGCACGGGAACTCGCCTACACGGGGAGACGAATGGGTGCCCAAGAAGCGAAAGAGATAGGACTGGTAAATGCCGTCTTCGATACCCACGAAGAACTGCTGGCAGGCGTAATGAGCGTCGCCCGCGAAATCACCAAAAAGGCGCCGATCGCAATCTATGGCAGTAAACGCCTGATCACCTATTCCCGAGATCACAGCACAGCGGATAGCCTAGATTATATTAGTATCTGGAATGCCAGCATGCTTAGCTCGGCCGAGGTTCGCGAAGCTATGGCAGCTGCGGGTGAGAAGCGCGAAGGCGATTTCGCATCACTACCGCCCAAAAAACAGACGATGTCAGACACCGTAGCCTAGCAAAGCGACTCTTAATATTTAATAGGATTAAACCGAATGAACCGCTAAGCCGCAGCTTAGCGTTATTGATAACAATGAGAGGCGCACCAAGAAAGATGTGCCCGGAAAAAGGAAAGGACTATGCTCAAATCGATAATTGGTATCGTTGTGGCCGTCACCCTCAGCACGCTCATAGCACTCGCTGGCAGCAGTAATAGCAACTTGTTCAATGGTATGCCCATCTTCATGCTCTGTGCCTCTGTAGGTTTCATCTTGCACTGGCTAGGCTTTATTCCCGCCTACCTGTTTCAGACCGAGCATTATTTTGACCTGATTGGCTCCATTTCCTATGTCGCGACAGTTGCCCTCGCGTTCATACTCGTGCCCTCCTTAGATGCGCGAGGACTCGTGGTTGCCACGCTCATCTGCGTGTGGGCTGTGCGGCTTGGCAGCTTTCTTTTCATCAGGGTCAAAAGAGCCGGCCAAGACCGCCGCTTCACACAAATAAAAACCAAGTTTTTTCGCTTTTTGTTTACGTGGACTGTAGGTGGAACGTGGGTCTTTATGACCATGGCCTCGGGTCTCGCAGCAATGACTTCGCAGTCACAATCGCCGGTTGACGCATTTTTGATAATCGGCGCCGCAATGTGGGCACTAGGCTTTGTCATCGAGGTCATTGCCGACCGGCAGAAAACAACATTTCGCAAAGACCCTGCTAATGCCGAGAAATTCATCAGTAGCGGACTCTGGTCGATTTCTCGCCATCCCAATTATCTCGGTGAAATTATTCTGTGGATCGGCATCGCCATCATCGCTCTGCCGGTACTCTCAGGCTGGCAGTGGATGACACTGATCTCTCCAGTCTTTGTCATCTTTCTTCTATTAAAAGTTAGCGGCGTGCCGTTGCTCGAGCAAAATGCCGAGTCACGCTGGGGCAACGACCCCGAGTTCAGACGATACAAGGCCAGAACCCCTTCCCTAATCCCCTATTTTGGTAAAGGAGATTTAGGGTAAACTTTGGCTCGTTAAATTACTGAGATCAATGAGGATCGAAATCATGTTACATCGACTATCCACTGCCTTCGTGGCAGTCACTTTCGTCATAGCCTCGTTCGCCTTGAACGCACAGTCTATCGACCTCGGACGCGGCGAACTGCCGATCACTGTGCCAGCAGGATACTCAAGCGAAAATCCCACTCCTCTGATAGTGTTGCTGCACGGCTACACATCGAGTGGTGCGATGCAAGACAACTATATGGGCTTTAGTAAGCTAGCTGATCAATATGGGTTTCTGCTGGTAGCCCCAGACGGCAACCGCGAGCCGGGAGGCGATCAGAATCGCTTCTGGAATGCTTCGGACGCCTGCTGCGACTTCTTCTCCACTGAAGTCGACGATTCGGCCTATATCGCTGACATCATCAAAGAAGTGAAGTCTAAATTCACTGTCGACAACAATCGCATCTACCTCGTAGGGCACAGCAACGGTGGATTCATGTCCTATCGTGCGGCCTACGAGCATTCCGATACTATTGCTGCCATCGCAAGCCTTGCCGGTGCAAGTCATTTAGAGGAGCGTGAGCCGCCCCAAAGCCCCGTACACGTGCTTCAGATCCACGGCACAGCAGACGGTACAATTGCATACGAAGGCTCGCATATACTGCAGAATTACTACCCGTCGGCACTGGATACTGTAAAGCGGTGGGCCGAGTATAACGGCTGCAAAGCCGAAGGTGAGGAGCGCGAATTGCGCGATCTGGTGAGCACCCTAGATGGCCATGAATCGTCAACCGTCGTGTTTAAAAAAGGGTGTAAAGCGGGAGGCTCTGCCGAACTGTGGACAATCGTGGATGGTTCACATGTGCCCGCGTTTTCGCCGACCTTTACGGCGCAGGTAGTCGAGTGGCTTTACGCTCATCCCAAAACTATTCCAAGCTTTGCTGACTAACAGCCTTTAGCAAAAAAACGGGAAGCAGCGCTTCCCGTTTTTTTTAACGCGGACTGTTTTACAGCAGCGCCTCAATCCTATCCATCAGCGATTCCATTCTTCTTAGCACCGGCCCATAAGCCTCGGCCGAAGTCATATCAAGTCCCGCTTCGTCCCGCAAAATAGTGTGCGCGTAATCCGAACCACCAGCGCTTAACACCCGAATAAATGCGTCGCGTACCTGCTCATCACCTGCCAAAAATTGCTCCGCAAACCACGCTGCCCCTGTAATCGATGTTGCGTACTGGAAAACGTAGAAGTCGTAATAGAAATGCGGAATAAACGCCCATTCGGCGGCGTATTCATCGTCGATTGTCAGGACACCGAGATCATGGCCATGATAACGTTTCAGAAGCTCGCCATACATTTCAGACAATTTGGGCCCAGTAAGGGGCTCGCCAGCCTCCACGGCTTCATGCATCGCTAGCTCGAACTCGGCGAACATCGTCTGGCGAAACAGTGTGCCGCGGATATTCTCGAGCGCTCCACCCAAATAAAACAGCTTCTCTTCATCGCTGCGTGCGTTTTCAATCATGTATTCTTGCAGCAATATTTCATTAATCGTTGACGCCATTTCGGCGGTGAAGGTTGAATAGCTTGCGGTCTCATAGGGGTTTTGCGCCTGTGCTAGTAAGCTGTGAACCGCATGCCCCCATTCGTGAGCGAACGTCGACAGCGACTCATAGTCATCATTATGATTTAGCAGCACGAATGGGTGAACATCATAGATAGAGCCATTCATGTAGGCCCCAGAACGCTTACCGGGTGCAGGGTGACTGTGCATCCACTCGCCATCTAATCCTGTCCTTAGTAAGGCAAGGTACTCTTCGCCAAAGGGTTTGAGCGCCTCAAAGGTTATCTCCGCAGAGCGCGCCAGATCGAACTCACCAGTGTCGACTTCCACCAACGGTGGATAGATATCGTAATACCTAAGATCATCGATACCGAGCATACGCCCGCGCAATGAGAGATAACGATGGAATAATGGAAGCGATTGGTTAACCTGCGTAACTAGCTGTGTATAGACCTCGGGAGGCAGGCCATCGTTAAAGAGGTTAGCTGCCAAGGTTGACTCATGGTTGCGAACTCTCGCACTAAACACATTCGACTGAACGTTGGCCGCCATCGTCGCGCCCATGCCGTCGTTATATTGATTCCACGTTTGCCAAAAAGCATCGAAAACCAATTTTCGATCATTACGATTCGGCGCAGCACGCCAAAGCGAGTAGCCTGCCTGCGAAAGAGTAACTTCCTGCCCCTCACTCAACGTTACCGTCGGCCAAGGAATATCGGCGTTAGCATAACTTTCGTATATCTGTTCCGACGCATTAAGTGCGAGACCCGCTTGAGCTAAGATCTCCTCTGTTTTCGCATCCAGGGTGTGGGGAGCCCGGCGCAGCGTGTCGCGCAAATAAAAAGCATGTGCTGCAAGCGCTTCATTGGCTGCAAGAAAGGATTCGATGCGGGCTTCACCCACGGCGAGTATTTCTGGCGCTAGCCACGATATCGATTCTTCGAAACTTGCATAAAGCGCTCGCGAGCGGCCCATTCGTGCCTGAGCCTCGGGATCACGCTGATCCGAATCAAAAATAAGGCTGGTATAGACATAGATCCTCGCGATTTCCTTCTCAAGCGAGGAAATGCGGTCGAGTGCAGCACTCAGAGACGCTGCACTGTCGCCTAGTGAGCCCGCCAACTCAGGCAAATCGGCAATGTCTGCCTGCGCGGCCTCTAATGCAGATTCCCATACGTCGGTATCGGCATAGACGCCAGTGAGATCCCAAACGACGCCCTCAGCAGATTGCAAAGATGTCGACAGCGATGAGAGTGCAAGAGCCAAGCTAAAGAGCAAAGCGCTGCCTGTAGTTTTTCGGATAATCATGGTGGACCTCCTTGTAGAGCGAAACGGGGGAGCGCGATCTTGGCGCTTTTATAGGTTTAGGCTAACCGAGAGCAATCGAGATTGGCAACTTACCAAGGGATCTGACTACCATCCCAAGCAACGAAACTGGCCGATGTCCTGCTCACTGCAAGTGCTTCACTAAGGCGAGCAAGCAATGATGCTGCGACGAAATCAGGTGTGAATAATCTACCCTCTGGCACGGAGCGCTGGAAAGGCTTACTCAAAGGAGTGTCTGTAGTGCCGGGATGAAAGGCAATGAACCGCAGCTCGGGCAGCGAGCGCTGATATTCGATAGCACTCGTTTTTAGCAGCATATTTAGCGCAGCCTTCGAGGCGCGGTACGCATACCAGCCCCCTTTTCCATTGTCTTCGATACTGCCTATTCGGGCGCTTAGCACAGCAACCACAGCGGGGATTCTTCCCTTGAGATGCGCCTTAAGAAACCCTTTAAAATGTTTTAGCCAGAGTGCGGGAATCACAGCGTTACTCTCGAATATTGCATGGAGCGTGTCACGATCGAGATCTTCGATGCGCTTTTCCGGACTTATAGTCGAGTCGTGCAGACGGCCATTGCATATGATCAAACGACTCAGTGTGGCATTTTTCTCCGCGAGCAATGCCCCACAGCGCTCAACCACATCCTTCATCTGCTCGTCACTATAATCGCAGCGCATCCATGCCAACCGCGCCTCGTCTAACACTCGCGACGCGAGCGAGTTAGGGCAATCGCTGCGACTTATCGCGATAACCTGCGATGTCTTCTCCTCGGCTATAACCTTTGCGATAAGAGATTGTCCTATCTCGCTTTGCGCGCCTATCACTAGCACTGCGTCGCTCATAGTTTTTGAGTCTCGGTCTTTTCCGCTATCGCGCAGCTCTCAGTCTCTAGTTTGGCACAGGGTTCGCAGCGCCTCTGGCCGGTCAAAATATATGAAATACCGTAGCGATACCGTGCGAAGAATAAATAACCAAGGTCACTAAACCAGCGTACAACAGGGAGCCGCAAAATTCCCAGCCAGCGCTTCTGACCCACCGCGCGCCAGGACTGATGTGCGACATCAAGGCCCAATATCATGGTTCCATCGGCATAAACCCCGTGCATAATCTTATTTGCCGCGACAGGGTCAATATGCGGAAAACGAGCGGAAAAATCGTCGACATGAATGTCTTCGAAACGCAGATTGCCTGCGGTATCCAATTTTTCGAGTTCCTTCATTTCTGCGCTGCAAACCGGGCAGTAGCTATCAAAGAAAAGGGTTAACGGGTAGCGATTCATAACAGAAACCTTGTAATTTGCCTGATAAATAAATTCCATCGCAGAAAGCGCTAAGCGCTCAAGAGTATAAACACCCCGTGCAAAATCAGGACGGCAATGGTTAAAAAAGCGCGAAAAGCCGTGTAGCGGCGATGAACAGTGCTAACTATTGTCGGCATTGCTGCAACCTCCACCATAAACAGCATGACAAAGCCGATGGTGAGTATGACGAACGGATAGACGCTGCCATACTGGCTCAAGAGGAGCGCAGACCAGCCCAGCAGAGCGAACACATTACTCGCGAGAAGTGCGAGCAGTCCCACGCTTACTTTGAGGGAGACATCCGAGGCAATTAGCCTGCCCCAGTGAGTTCCGCCCAAAAAGGACAGAATGATCGCGCTGTAGCTAAGAAAAATCTGGTTAGCGAGCGTCTCCGCGCCGGAATAAAGCAGCGCGCAGGCGGCTATGAATGGGATTAGACCAGCGTAGCCGAGCGTCGAAATAATTTTTTCTGCTCTTGTCATGTCACCCTCCATGTCACCCACCGTTGGCGATGGCTTATAGTACGGTCAATACAGGCGTCGAGATTGGTCTGGCTTAATCTATCTGGCGTTATTCATTAGTCACCCATCAGTATGTCTTTACTGCCAGCGCAGGCGCTAACTAACAAAGGGTCATTTGCCATTATGCTTCTCGAAAACACGCTCACAGTGCCATCGAACACGTCACGAATTCGATGGATTTTGGGCGACCAACTCGCGATGTCACATTCGTGGTTCGAGAAGTGCGATGAGACGATCCTTTATGTGATCGCCGAACTCCGACAGGAGACGGATTACGCCCCGCACCACTGCCAGAAAGTGTGCGCGTTCTTTGCAGCCATGCGTGACTTTGCAGAGACCTTAGCGAATCTCGGGCACACTGTACTCCATTTAGACCTCGATTCGACAGCGCCCTTTAAGACCCTGCCCGAACTGATCACTGCGCTCTGCGCGAACAGCGCAATCTTGCACTTCGACTATCAGCGTCCGGACGAGTACCGGCTTATGTGCCAGCTTGAGCAATTCCGACCGCCTGCGCACTGCAGCAAGACGCGCTACGAATCTGAGCATTTCCTCCTTCCCTACCCCGAAATTGAGAAAATGTTTACGGCTGACAAGGCCGTAAGAATGGAAAATTTCTACCGAAAAATGCGCAAACGCTTTGACATACTCATGGAGGGAGATCAACCACGCGGAGCACGCTGGAATTTCGATGCCGAGAATCGTAAGAAGCTTAAAAAGCAGGACATCGAGGCGTTACCTACTCCCTTGGTCTTCGCGAATGATGTCAGAGCGATCATTGAAAGACTCGAAAGACACAAGATAAAGACAATTGGCGTAAAAGCCGAATCCATTATTTGGCCAATTAATCGAGACCAAGCGCAGGCTCAACTCGAGTTTTTCTGTACGAACTGCCTGCCACTCTTCGGCACGTTTCAAGACGCGATGACCTGCAACTCACCGCATAGATGGAGCCTCTATCATGCTCGCATTAGTTTCGCGTTGAACTGTAAGTTACTACACCCGCGCGAAGTCATCGACACTGCGATCGCCGCTCTCGATGCTCGACCAAGTGAAATTGATCTCGCGCAGGTGGAAGGCTTCGTAAGACAGATACTCGGCTGGCGCGAATATATGCGCGGCATGTACTGGATCAATATGCCTGGCTATAGCCAAAAGAACGCGCTCGATGCTCACGCGCCGTTGCCTGATTTTTTCTGGAACGAAAAGACATCAATGCGCTGTATGAGCGAGGCAATTGGCCAATCTTTGAACACCAGTTATGCACATCATATCCAGCGTCTTATGATCACAGGCAACTTCTGTTTGCTCGCCGGCATCGAACCTAGTGAGGTCGATACATGGTATCTAGGTATATATGTCGACGCGATCGAATGGGTCGAGATGCCAAATACACGAGGGATGTCGCAGTTTAGTGATGGTGGGCTTATAGCAAGCAAACCCTACGCAGCAAGCGGCAACTACATAAGCAAAATGAGCGACTACTGTAGTAGTTGCCATTATGACGTAAAGCGTAAAACCGGACGTGGCGCGTGCCCTCTAAACAGCCTTTATTGGCGATTCATGATCAAACATCGTGAGAGGCTTGCGAAGAATCCTCGCATCGCGATGTTGTTTAAAGGCTGGGACAAACAGGGTGATGCAGAAAGGAAAGCCATATTGGACTATGCCGAAGGTCTTATCGCCGACTTAAATGCCCTCTGAATGAGAACTGAAAGGCTTAAAGCCAGAACGGCAGACAATTCTGCCGCTCTCGCTTTAATGAGTTGCTAAGCGGCACTTGCAGCGAGTTTGTCGATCTGGGTTAGCAAGGTATCAACGTCACTGCATTCAAACGGGTCTGTTTCACAGTTGTCCACTTTACCTGCCTCAGCGTTCAGCAGCGTAATCACACCGTCGTCGACCAACATCGAATAACGCCATGAACGCTCTCCGAAACCTAGATTTTCTTTTTTCACTAACATGCCCATTTTGCGTGAAAACTCGCCGTTGCCATCGGGCAACATTTTTACTTTCTGTACCTGTAGCTGTTTTGCCCATTGGAACATTGAGAACGCGTCGTTTACGCTTAAGCAATAGACCTCCTCAACGCCCCGCGCACGGAGTTCGTCGTATTTACTTTCGAATCCCGGCAGATGCGTGCTGCTGCATGTGGGCGTAAATGCACCAGGTAGGGAGAACACAGCCACACGGCGACCGCCGAAAATATCGTCTGTCGTCACGTCCTTCCAAACGAACGGGTTATCGCCTCCTACAGATTCATCGCGCACACGTGTCTTAAATACCGCTCGTGGCACTCTGTCACCTACTGTCAATGCTAGGGTGCTTGTCTGCTCGTTCATGCCAACTCTCCTGCGCTCGCGCGCGTATAAACCTAAATCGAATAAGCAACCGTTGGAGAACTTCTCCTGGTTCTCACTACTGATTTAGTATGAGGAGAATTGATTTATCGGTAAAACGAAATAAAAAAATTACTTAAATCGAAATTAACGATTACAAATAAATCGTGGTGGCGACTATTTGACCGTAATCGGCTGCCAAGTTTTGTGCCTGGCCCGCACTGATTCGACACTGTGCTTACAGACGCCAACCTGCCTAATTAGCTTGCTCTCGCACACGTCGCAGCGCACACACTCCTTAAAATCAATCGCCTGCATTCGTATTGCACCCGTCGGACAGGCCTTCTCACAGACCTTGCACACCTCGCACTGTGGCACGCGTTTAATCTTCCAAAAGGCGGCAATACTTATTACGCCGAGCGACGCACCGAGTGGGCAAGCATAGCGACAATAAAAGCGAGGGACGAAAATACTACCTACAATAAACAGGAAGAGAATCACCCAAAGAAGAAGCGACTGGCTCTGGTAGAAAAGCGTGCCAAAAGGCTCGAAATACTGAAATACACTGAGTTCTGCGTAAGCTACCGCCATTGTGATAAGACCAGCTAAAATCACATACTTAAGCCAAAGAGCTCTATCGTGAAGCCACTGCGGCAGATTTCTGCGCCAGCTTTTTGGAACGATGTGTTCTATGATGTCCTGTAGCGCACCAAACGGACAGAGCGAGGAGCAAAAAACCCGACCCCAAAATACCGTCGTCACCAAGGTGAAGACAACAAGAATGAGCAGCGGCAGATCGTTAAGAAACAAACCCGGACCCTGTTTCATGAAATTTGTGATATGCGATACGGACAGGAACGTGCCGTTGAAAAAACCCAGGTACACAAACGTTGACAGCAACGCTACCCAGCGCAACCGAGCATTCTTTTGCACAAATGCGGTCATCGCCACCGTAAGCAGGAGCAGGAGCAACGCTGTCTCCGTCCACGGCGCACTGCCTAGCAGTGACTGCAGGCCCGTCTCGATTGGCAGATCGGCGTATTCATCAAGCATTTCAGGCAAATAGTCGGCGGGCACTTGGCGTCCCTGTGCCAACGCCAGCGCTATCGGCGGCACCTGATAGTCAACCTGTTCGAGCTGATCGATGCTGTCGACCTCTTTCCCTGTGTTGTAGAAAAGCGTAAAAGGCTGCGCGATGTCGATTTCTGGCGGGAGCACAATCGCGCCGGCAAAGCGCATTTTGTCGCGACTCTTGCCCGCCTCGGCACTACCGACGTAAACGAACCGGCGGCGCTCAACCTGATACGTCCAGTCGCCCTGCTGGAGCGCCAGGTTTTCTTGCCGAAACGGCGAACTCGCGTTGCCAGCGATTCCAATCAGCAGCAGCGCGCCCTCTCTCACCCGATTGCTTGCCTCGCGCTCGGCGCGCGAATAGTCCTCAGCGCCAACCAACATTTCGCCAAGCTTCTCGTTGCCCATAAACGCGACGGTCAAATCGATCTGCGAGCCATCTTCTAACTTTACTGACCAAGGCTTTACCAACCCATCATCAATCAATGCTTCCCATGAGAGTGGCGCGAGAAGCGACAACGCCTGCTCCTCGACGCTTGCATTGGCGAAAATTGCTGCCTCACCTAAATAGGCGCGCGCGACTTCGCGGGCACTGTTACGAATGCCCCGCGAGACGGCCCAGCTACTTATGGTCGCGCGCGACACGCCATCGATATCGCGACCTACGCGAAAGCCGTCTGCGACACTTTTGCCATCAAATTGATTAGGGAAGCGCTCAGTGTTTAGGAAATCGCCGCGGATACTCTTATACGATTCTCGATAGAAAAGAATTTCGATGCCGGTAAGTTCACCCTCAAGGTCAACGCCAACGAGCACTTCGATAGGTGCGCTGTAGCCAATTTCCTGCGGATCGAAATCGGTTGTCTCGAATGCATAGCCAACCACCTCGGCGTCTTCTTCGCCAACGCCATAGCCAATGTAAACAGGTGGGTTACCTTGCTTAGGCGAAAAACGCTCGGCCTGCGGCAACACTGCCGCGAGCTGAGCGGCCGAGGGCTGGTCATTCTGCCCAAATGCTTTCTGTCCGAAAAAGAGTAGGAAAAGACACAAGATACTTTGCACGAGAATTATCCCCCGCGCGGGGTAAGACGAGATTACCATTACTCCCAGTACTCCCTGGTTTTATTCTTGTTGTTGGGGTTTTGTTGCGCACGTGAGTCGCCCGTCTCGCTCGCCCTGTGAGCCAAGACGCACGCATTAAAGCAGCCCAATTGATCTCGCTCAACGAAGAATCACAATTTGGAACGATCGAGCGCTAAATTTTAACCTAGCATCGCAGGCAAGAATGCTTTCCTCCCACTAGGTACGCTAAGAAGAATCATCAAAAAGGCGTAAAAAAATTAGCGAAAATTTGATATTTATCAAAGAGTAAGAGCCTCTCTCAACACCCTTTCTAAAAACGCACCATTACAGTGCAAAGAGTAAAGATATTCTATTGCCATAATTAGGTCATTATTGGACATTTGTCGCTCAGACACTTATCCTATCTCAATGCCGTGGCACTCGGTGCGTTGTTTAGCAGTGATCAAAAACTGTGAAATGCGCTTTTGAGCTGTGGCGGAGTTAACTCTTAGCCTGTTCGCAGGTAACACACAGCTTACTTCTACAAGGGGAAAGTAAATGATAAATAGACCTAAAACGGCACGTAGGGTACTCCCTACCGCCATCGCGCTTGGTCTGCTCGTTCCAGCTGGTTTCGCACCTCTGGCTCTCGCACAACAAGCCGATGAAATGGTTGAAGAGATTGTAACCATCGGCTCGCGTCGTCCACAGCGCAGCAACACAGATTCATCTGTGCCGGTCGATGTAATCAGCGGCGACGAATTCGTCAACATGGGCTTCGCAGACATGGATGACATGTTGAAGACAGCGATCCCTTCTTACAACGTCGCACGTAACGAGATTTCGGACGCAGCGACTATTGTTCGTCCAGCAAACCTTCGCGGCCTGCCACCCGATAACGTCCTTATCCTCGTGAATGGCAAGCGTCGTCACCGTTCAGGTGTCATTGCCGAGCTAGGCGGCTCATTGGCTTCCGGTTCGCAAGGCGCTGACATCAGCGCGATCCCCTCAATGGCGATTAAGCAGGTTGAAGTCCTCCGTGACGGCGCTGCCGCGCTCTACGGCTCTGATGCGATTGCCGGCGTGATCGGCTTCCAACTCAACGATTCTGCCGAAGGCATGTCACTTGAGGTGCGCACAGGCGAGTCAGGTGAAGGCGACGGTGATCTCGTTCAGGTTCAAGGCAACATTGGTATGCCTTTAGGGGATGACGGCTTCTTAAACATCACAGGTTCATGGATGGAGCAAGATCCAACGAGCCGAACACTCCAGCGCACCGATGCGGCTACCCTCATTTCTAGCGGTAACGCGGCACAGAAAGCGAACGTCGCAAACCCTGCGCAAATCTGGGGTGCTCCTGAGCAGATTGACAATTACAATTTGTTCTTCAACTCTGGCATCCAAGTTAGCGACGACCTCGAAGTTTACGCGTTCGGTAACTACGGCTCGCGTGAGACGATCGGTGGGTTCTACTACCGCAACCCGAACTCTCGTGGCGGCGTTTACACAAACGGTTCCACTCGAGCCGTGGTTGACACAAACATTCGCAACCGTGCAACGGGCGTGACATCTAACTGTCCAGCTCTCACGAGCCCCGGCTCAGGTGGCAGTGGTGTTCCTTTGAATCAAGCAGCAGTCGCAGCAGATGCGCTGGCCTTGGCTAATCTGCCCGACAACTGCTGGGTGATGAATCAGGCGGTTCCAGGTGGCTACACGCCCGCATTTGGCGCGCAGCTCAAAGACGCAAGCCTCGTAGGTGGTTTCCGCGGCGACATCACGTCTAACCTCAGCTACGACGTGAGTGCAAGCTATGGCCGCAACGCGGTAAGCTTCATGATCGACAACACGTGGAACCCTTCTAATGGCCCTGACGGCTTTGTAAATGGCGAACTCCAGCGAAAGTTTGATCTAGGTCAAAACGTGCAGTCAGAGACAAACTTCAACCTCGACATGGTCTACACTATGCCGGTTGATGGCTTTGCCTCGGACCTGAACGTTGCTTTCGGTGGTGAGTGGCGCGACGAGCGTTTCGAAACAATCGTCGGTGAGAAAAACTCTTGGGTTGCTGGTCGCTTTGCGTTCCAAAACGTTGATGGTTCTAACACCTACAGCGATGGCGTAACGCCTCTGCCTAACCTCAGCATCGGTGCGCACGGCTTCGCGGGCTTCAGCCCTGAACAAGCTGGCTACTGGGGTCGTTCGAACTACGCGCTCTACACAGACCTCGAAGCTGATGTCACAGACTCGTTCACAGCCGGCGTTGCCGTTCGCTACGAAGACTTCGAAAGCTTCGGCGATACGACGAACTTCAAGGTATCTGGACGCTACCGTGTCAATGACGCTGTCTCTCTAAGAGCGTCTTACAACACTGGTTTCCGCGCCCCGACTCCTGGTCAGGAAAACGTAACCAAGCTGTCAACGATTACCATTGATGGTGAATTGTCACAACGAGGTCAGATCCCACCAACTAACCCAATCGCGCAAGCTCTTGGCGCTGAGGCTCTCAAGCCTGAGGACTCAAAGAACTACTCGCTTGGTCTGGTTTGGGATGTTACCGGCGACATCAATGTAACCGTCGACTACTTCAACATTGAACTGGAAGATCGTATAGCTGCAACAGGTACAATTTCTATTGCTAGCCGTAGCGCGATCGCTGGCGTTGGGTGCCCGACAGCGCTAGCTGCCGGAAGTAACCTGGCTCTCTGTTTACAAGAGAGTGGCGTACCGGGCGCTGCCGATCTCAGCGCAGTCTCCTTCTACACAAATGACTTCGCCACTACCACACAGGGTATAGACTTGGTCGCAACGTGGAACCTCGATTTCGGTAACATGGGTAACGGCACACTGAACGCCGCATGGAACTGGACAGAGACCGAAGTTGATAACGCTGGTGCAGAAGTTAACCGCAACCGCGTAGTGGGTCTTGAAAACCAGAACCCTCAAAACCGTGGCGTGTTCACCTACAACCACTTCCTGAACGATTTCCGCTTCCTCGCGCGTCTGCGTACGTACGATGACTGGATCGATTCATCATGGAGCGGCGACACAACACCTCGCGGACCACAAGGTCTTGGTTACACGATCAACTGCGGCTTCAATACTGATAACTGCTACAGTGGTGAAAGCGTAGTCGACCTCGAAGCTGCCTACACTTGGAACAGCAACTACACCTTCGTAGTTGGTGCGAACAATGCGTTCGACCAAGATGCAGCAATCAACCAGACTAACCTCGACGGCACTATCGGTGACGGCAGCCTCTACGCGGGCAGCACACCGTGGGGCACAGAAGGTGCATTCTACTACGCACGAGTTCGCGTAGACTTCTAAGTCGCTTGGCCCCGAATCATCGGGGCTAGCAACTTGAAACTAGAATGAGAAAAAGGGAGACACGGAAACGTGCCTCCCTTTTTTATATACTGTCTTTTAATGTTTTGCCTAAAGTGCTGTCGCCACTTACAGCGAATCCTGCAAACACACGAGCGTCTGTTGATGAACACCGTGATTTAATGTGACGCCCTTCTCCACGTAATAGCTAACTCCCTCAATCTGAGCGAGAATTCGGTTTCAGCTTTGAACGGGGACCTCTGACTATGCGCGCTTTTCTAACTCCAAATTTATGCCCTTTGCGCATTCGCGACCTGAGCTCACTTCCTTCGGCGCGGTGGATCTTGCTGGCTAGCCTTATTACCCTAGTCTTGGGCTGCACGGAGCCCGAAACGACGAGTGCCACTGCACCTGCCGCCGATCTAATTATCGACAATGCCCGAATTTATACTTTTGCTTGGGACGAACCCGATGGCGAGGGCGTACCCGCGGCTCGGGCGCCTGTTAAAGAAGGTAACTGGACCCCCGATGCGACGGCTGTCGCCATTACAGACGGCGTTATCGTAGCGATCGGTTCTAGCGAGAGCGTCGCGCCACTTAAGGGTGAGAACACCGAGTTCATCGATGCGAGGGGGGCGACATTACTGCCTGGTTTCACAGACTCGCACACCCACATCGAAGAATTGGGCGCAACACTCGATGATGTCGACCTCAAAGGCGTTATCGATGAGGCCGAGGCAATCGCGCGAGTGATAGCGCACGTCGCTGCAAATCCCGTCCCTGAGGGTCAGTGGATTGTCGCCCGTGGCTGGGACGACGGGCTGTGGGCTGACCGCTACCCCACCCACGACGCGCTAACCGCCGCCTTCCCCAACAACCCCGTATTAATGGATGGCACCAATGGATTTGGCGCCTGGGGCAACAGACTCGCTATGGAGGCCGCAGGCATTGTCGCCGGCGCACCCGATCCCACTGGCGGTGAAATCTTACGTGATGCAAATGGCGAACCGACTGGCGCCGTGCGCAATCGCGGAGTCGCGCTATTTCGAAGCGCAGTGCCTCCACTCAGCGACGAACGGTTGCAGCGACGCCTCGTCAATGGCCTGCAACTAATGGCCGACGCCGGTTACACAGGCGTTCACCACGCCGGGGTAGATACACGCCTGATGGCAGCCTACGAGGCGCTTGCCGAGCGCGGCGAACTTTCGCTGCGGGTCAGCGCAATGATCAGTGGGCGCGACAAGCCACTTATGCAAGAGTGGCGCACACGCGGCCCTCAGCGCTTAGGATCCGACAATAAACTGTTCGTGCATTCGGTGAAGGGTTATTACGACGGCTCTCTTGGTGCCCGTGGGGCAAAGCTCTTGGAGGAATACAGCGACAGAGAGGGACATAT
>JAFMKB010000074.1 GCA_017853205.1 Gammaproteobacteria bacterium | reverse complement strand
CGTCACTCAGCTGATGCTTTAACTCATTGGCTAGCTGCAGCGCCTCTCCTTCGACAGCTGCCGACTCGCCACTTTGTGAAATCAGCCATGTCGCCAACAATCGATCGAAGTCATCACCCCCTAAGTTGGTATCACCCCCCGTCGACAACACCTCGAATACCCCCCGTGTGAGACTCAGCAGAGACACATCAAACGTGCCACCGCCAAGATCGAAGACAACAATATTGCCTTGGTCCGCGCTGTCCAGACCATAGGCTACTGCGGCAGCAGTGGGTTCGTTTAGCAGTCGCAGAACATTGATGCCGGCGAGTTCAGCGGCCTCTTTCGTTTGCTGACGCTGGGCATCATTAAAATAGGCAGGGACAGTAATAACTGCCCCTTCGAGTTCACCTTTCAAAGCACTTTCGGCACGAGCTTTTAACGCAGACAAAATATCTGAAGAAACCGCAACAGGATCTTTACTGCCGGCGTGGGTTAAAACGGCTGGCGCTGTATCCTCTCTAGTTGCATCAAATTCATAGGGTAAGTAGTGGCCGAGTTGTCGTAGTTCGGTGAGCCCCTTCCCCAGCATGCGCTTTACCGAGACGAGAGTATTCTTCGGATCAGTGAGTGCAAACGCTTTTGCTTTTCTACCAACAGAAATGAGGCCGTCGCTGCCATAGTGAACAATAGAGGGTAGAAGATGCTCGCCACCCTCATCGGGCAGCGTCTCGACTTTAAGCCCACAGCGAGCCGCGACAAGCGAATTCGTCGTGCCGAGGTCTATACCCACCGCCAGCCTATGCTTCGGTCTTGCGGGCTTACCGCCTGGCTCTTGTATCTGTAGTAATGCCATAACTCTTCACGAAGAGGCAGCGTCTAAAGAATACTTAACAACTTGATAGCTAAGAAACTCAATATCCGAGACGCTTTTCTTCGCTCACCTCTATCTCTTGAAATAATTTGTGCAAAAACTGCAGTTCGTGGAACACGCGTTTTGCGCTGGACAGATCGTCCGCCTCCAGATTGGCGACAAAGCGCTGTTCTCGCGTCTCGATTCTACTTTGGATATCACGCTTAATTGGCAAAAGGACAGCAAGTCCCGCCTCGCCCGCTGGCGCCTCGGCTACTTTTTCTCTCAACTCCATCTGTTCCATCAGAACAGCCATATCAAGATCGTCCTGCGAAACACCCTCTACGTCGACACCTTGCAGCGTAAGAAGATAGCCCGCTCTGGCAAGAGGTGACTTAAGTGTTGCATAAGCATCGTTCAGGAGACTGCTCTTTTGCACGGCCAATAATTTTGCCTGCTCGTCGTCAGCGGCAACCTTGTCGGGATGGTTTTCTTTTTGGAGCGCGCGAAAATTGGCTGCGAGCGCATTCTTATCAATTGCGAAGCGACGCTCGAGAGAAAAGAGGGAGAAGTAGTCTTCGGGGACTTGCATGATCCTTTGCCTTGTAAAGTGGCTGCTGAGATTTGGCACTGACGTCTCACCAGCCAAGCTAGCAATGAAGCCAAACGATGTCGGTTCGTTTGTTGTCGTAGCGCAGTGCTGCTAGGGTATCTGCATCTGCCGACGAAAATCCTAATCAGCGGCGAAGGAACTCAGACGCTAAAACTCTCGCCGCAGCCACATTCGCCCTTGGCATTAGGATTAGTGAATTCGAATCCTTCGTTGACGCCCTGTTTAACGAAATCCATTTCAGTTCCGTCGATATACAACAAGCTTTTAGGATCCACGACCACTTTAACGCCGGACTGCTCGAATATTTGATCACCCACTTCAAGCTTGTCGACGAATTCGAGCACATACGCCATGCCTGAACATCCCGTGGTCTTCACACCCACTCGAATTCCGATGCCATGGCCGCGCGCGTTCATCTGTTCGGCTACATGCGCAGCTGCCGCAGGAGTAATAGTAATCGCCATGGCAACTATGCGCCGCGCTTCGCTTTGACGTCTGCGATCGCTGCTTTAATCGCGTCTTCGGCGAGCACTGAGCAGTGAATCTTCACTGGCGGAAGCCCCAACTCCTCGGCGATATCTGAATTTTTAATTGCCGTTGCTTCGTCTAGCGAGCGCCCTTTCACCCACTCTGTTAATAGAGAACTAGACGCGATAGCAGAACCACAGCCGTACGTTTTAAATTTCGCATCTTCGATCACACCATCGGCATTCACTTTGATCTGAAGACGCATCACGTCACCGCACGCTGGTGCACCAACCATACCGGTGCCCACGTTGAGATCGGTATCATCCATCTTTCCAACGTTGCGTGGATTTTCATAGTGATCGATTACTTTATCTGAATAAGCCATTACAGACTCCTCGTTAAAAATTAATTAGTGTGCCGCCCACTGAATCTTGCTTATATCGACGCCATCCTTATACATATCCCAAAGTGGCGACAGATCCCGAAGCTTGCCAACAGCTTCTTTGACTTTTTCGATTGCGTAGTCGATTTCTTCTTCGGTTGTGAAGCGACCTATAGTCATCCGCAGAGAGCTATGCGCCAACTCATCATTAAGCCCAATAGCACGGAGCACATAGGAGGGCTCGAGACTCGCAGACGTACACGCCGAACCAGATGACACAGCCAGGTTGCGTAGCGCCATCATCAGCGATTCGCCCTCGACAAAGTTAAAGCTAATATTGAGATTAGCGGCAACGCGGTGATCGAGGTCTCCGTTCACATAGACTTCTTCCATACCCTGGAGGCCTTCGAGCAAACGGTTACGTAGTTTGAGAATGCGTGCGTTATCGGAATCCATCTCGAGCATTGCAAGATGAAACGCCTCGCCCATGCCCACTATTTGGTGCGTAGCGAGCGTGCCCGATCGCATGCCGCGCTCGTGGCCACCACCGTGCATTTGCGGCTCTAAACGCACACGAGGTTTACGGCGAACAAACAATGCACCTATGCCTTTCGGACCATAGGTCTTGTGCGCGGTCAGAGACATCAGATCAACCTGCATAGTCTCCATATCAATAGGCAGTTTTCCTGTGCTCTGCGCTGCATCCACATGAAAAATCACGCCGTGTTCGCGAGTCACCTTGCCGATCGCTTCGATATCGTTGATCACGCCAATTTCGTTGTTCACATGCATTAGTGAAACCAGTGTTGTATCCGGTCGAATTGCCGCAGCCACCCTCTCTGGGCTTATTAACCCTTTTGAATCGGGGTCAAGGTAAGTAACCTCAAAGCCTTCGCGCTCGAGCTGTCGACAGCTATCAAGAACCGCCTTGTGCTCAATTTTGGAGGTGATGATGTGCTTGCCCTTCTTGCTGTAGAAGTGAGCAGCGCCCTTAATGGCTAAATTGTCCGACTCAGTCGCGCCCGACGTCCAGACGATCTCACGCGGATCGCAGTTTAAAAGGTCTGCAACCTGCTTGCGGGCATTTTCGACAGCTTCCTCGGCTTTCCAGCCAAATTTATGCGAGCGCGATGCCGGGTTGCCAAAGTTGGCTTCAAGCGTGAGGCATTCAGCCATCTTCGCTGCCACCCGCGGGTCGCAAGGAGAAGTTGATGAATAGTCTAGATAAATCGGAAATTGCATTTTGTACTCCGGTGTAAAAGTCTGTTTAGCCTGCGCGTCAACAAATGCACAGAATCAAAATCTTATGTTGGCCTACGGCTTATATCCTATTCACTCTAAACCCCTAGAACCTCTGGTGTCTCAGGCGCCATCGGCGCCACTGGCTCTTAGAGTGCCAAGGCTGCGGACATCTCTGTTACGATGATTTGTCGTCGATCTTGATTGTCGGCTATTTTCTTCACTTCATTTTTTGCAACCAAGTCAGCGAGACTAATGCTCTCGAGAAACGCGTGTATTTGTTCACTCAGGTCTTCCCATAAATAATGAGTCAGACAAGTCTCTCCGCCTTGGCAGTCTCCCGCCCCTTGGCATTTCGTCGTATCGACGGATTCATCAACCGCATCGATAATTTGGGCAATATAGATCTCGTCTGAGCCGCGCTTGAGCTCATACCCGCCACCGGGGCCGCGCACGCTGCTTACTAACTCGCTCTTTCGTAACTTCGAGAAGAGCTGCTCGAGATACGAAAGCGATATAGCCTGTCTTGACGAAATGTCGCTTAGGCTTATTGGGCCTTGGCTTTTATGTAATGCGAGATCGAGCATCGCCGTTACGGCATACCGACCCTTTGTTGTTAACCGCATAGCGGCGCCTCGCTCTTCTCCGAAACTGGCTGAATTATCGAATAACCTAGTGAATTAGTCAAGATTAGGCAAGGCAGTTGATACAATTAGCCAGTGAGTAATGAAGGCACCGATCAACGCTCGAAATAGTTTGTAGAGACAAATACTTATTGGAAGTCTACACTCTTTATACGCCCCCAGCCGACGAACCGATGAGCAGTCCTCCATGTATGTCGATTTACACTGCCACAGCTACTACTCTGACGGAGCGCAGACACCAGAGTATTTGGTCAGCGCAGCCCTCGAACGCGGATTAACCCACCTTGCACTTACCGATCACGATTGCCTCTGCGGCGTTGAGCACCTATGGAAAACGATGCCGAGAGCGGCACTCCCGTCGAAGCAAGAAGGCTGGCGTCAGCTAAACCTTATCGCTGGGGTTGAAATATCCTGTGACTGGAACGGACTCGAAATTCATGTGGTTGGTCTTCTTAAAGAACTGCGAACACCGACGCTCGACGCTCTCTTAAAAGAGCAACAGAATCACAGACGACTGAGAGCAGAGTCGATCGCAGAAAAACTCGACGCTGCCGGGACTGCAGGCGTTCGCGACTATCTCGCCGCTCTGCCCGCTACCGCATTGACTCGCAGCCACATTGCCGACTTTTTAGTTGCGAACGGCACCTGTAAAAACAAGCAAAAGGCGTTCAAATCCTATCTCGGCAGGCGCGGCAAAGCGTATGTTGCCGCTACTTGGGCAAGCCTCGATCGAGCGGTGAATGCCATTCAATCAACAGGGGGTATCGCAGTACTTGCGCACCCAAGCCGCTACCCGCTTACCCGCAGCAAATTATCTCGCCTTATCAAAGATTTTCATGCCGCAGGTGGAGAAGCTATGGAGGTCAGCTACGCCAATCTCGACCCAACCTCTAAGAAACGGCTGCTCGAACTCGCCAACGAGCATGCTCTTTACCACTCCTGCGGCTCGGATTTCCACACACTCGAATCTGGATGGACGGCGCTAGGTAAATATCCTCGCCTCGAACCCTCAGCCACAAAAAATGCCATCTGGGAGCACCCAAGATGGCATTCAATTGTCACTTCAGGACGCGCTGTTTTCGCGCAACCTAATGAGGAGAGCGAACCCTAGACTCGACGTTTGATCGACGCAATAAGCGTTCGGAAATAGTCTAGAAGCGTCTCGTGTTTGTAATCCGTAAATTCACCCGCATCCATAAACAGGCCATGTTCGGCGCAGGCTTCATATTCAATATGCGATTGTTTCGCATCGTTGATTTTTTGCATTGGCTCGCCGCAGCGCGGGCATTGGATATCTCTCACAGCATTGTAGGTTCTGCCGATTGCAGGATCGCCACTGTCGGCAAAATCTGCCATCCAGTCGTTCTTTAGTTGCTCCGCCTCACCATTGTCAAACCAGAGGCCCTCGCAACGCTCGCATTTATCAATTACTACTTTACCGTGTAACGTCTCGATCTCGATTTCATGCATTGCTGAATTACACTTAGGGCATTCCATCCTGTTCTCCTAACTTTTTCTTATTGTCCCTGCTTTTTTATTGTCTTGATGCAATCCGCTAACCTAGCATCTCTCCGGATGGTAATGGTTTTAAGCACTAAGACCAAGCTATTGAATCATTTTGTATCAATAACTGTAAACAACGGCTTTAATCTCGGTGGAATCGATAGCGCCAATTGCACACTGCCTTAGCTCAACAATAGGGAGTATATGCACTCTATCTGACCTCATGCGCACACCCTCATCCCCCAGACCAGCGAGCACGATGGCCAAGGATTCGGAGTCGGCAAAACTCAAAAGCTGATCACTTGCCTTACAGGCTGACGCATAGAGAGCCTGCTCGAATAACTCTCTCTCGGCATACCATCGCTGCGCATACTCGGCCTGCGCCTTCTCTAACTGCTCACCCAATTCCTCTGCCCTTTGCTGAGCAAGCTCTCTCAGCGGCGCTATCCGCGCTGAAAGCGACTCGTCTCCTGATAAATCAGCGCCATCGAGCATCGCATGCATCGTTGCTAGATTTGCCTGAAGCTCTTGGCGAAGCTTCGCCAACTCACCCCGAATATCAGCGTAGGTTGCCTCGTCAATCCCCTCAAGTGCGCGCAGTGCGTCAGCCGCCTCCGACGCCTGTCGTAGCGCCGTGCTTACAATCAACTCATAATCGACGTCTTGAATGCGGCTAGTAAGACTTGCGACCAGCTCTGAATCTGCTGCATCGGCAGTGAGTGCTTGTGGATTAGGCGCGGCGGAAAAGCGTGCGAATGGATTCTGGCTGGACTGCAGATCGCGAAGGGTCGAGCCCAGAGCGGCGAGACTTAAACGCTGCCTCCGATTAGCAAGTGGACTACGAATCTCGAGATAAGCGCCCTGACCAAAAAGATACCGCGACTGAATCGTACCAACGTTCATGCCAAACAGCCCTCCCGGTTCATCGAGGCCAAGTCCCGCTGACAGCAAGTCAGAAAACACACCGAGCTCCTGACGCGAGCGCTCCAGAGCATCATCTGAAGGCTGCGCTATCGCTGTGCCGGCAATTAGACCAAAGACGAGGGACACGATAGGTGAGGCTAGCAAGCCTAAGCGCGAGCCTTGTATAACCATGCTAGTAGAGCCAACCATGACGCCCCCTACCTGACTATTTCGTTAAAACTTACGTAACTAGCAAGTTGCTGCAGCGAGCGAAGCGTTTCAAAATCACTTTCAGCGAGTTGATCGTAACTTGCGCGCACCTGCTCTAGATCGTTGAGCCTCTGTTGCTCGAAGAAGGCAAAGAGCTGTTGAAAATTTGCCTCGCTACTCTCTCGAGTCTGATTCAATACAGCTTGCATGAGTGCGATATTGTTCTGATCTTGTCGCTGTTCCAGTCTCGCGATCACTTGGTGTAACTCTTCTCGATCGACCATCTGTTCGACAGACGCGCCGTTTTTCAGACCACCAAAACTCACACTAAAACCATCCTCGTCGACAAGAAAGCTGGCATTCATGAACACCAGCATTAAGACCGCGAAGGATAGTGCAGAGGGTGCCCACTGCCACCAATTAAACAGCGACAAACGACTCGCTTTTTCTTGCTTGGACAACGGTTCTGCTAAGTTACGAATCCGCTCGCGATGCGCTGCAGCAGAAACGGGTAGCGCCTCGTCATCCCAAGAATTCAAGACTGTATTGACCCTCTCGAAACTTGCGAGCTCAGCACTGCATTGCGCACAGCCGAGGAGATGATTTTTAAAGGCTTTCCGATCGCTAGGGACGAGCTCATCGAGAACATAGGCTGAGAGGCAGCGCGCCGATTCAGGGCATTGCATAATTTTTCTCCAATAAATCTTTAAGTTTTTTCAACGCGCTATAGAAGCGCGTTTTAGCAGTATTCTCTGAAATATCTTGCGAAATACCAATTTCCTCGAAAGTCTGCGACTGAAAAAGTTTGAGTTCGACAATGAGCCGCTGCTCGATCGGCAGTTGACCGAGAAGGACCTGCACCCGCGCGTTTAATTGCTCCTGAGCGAGCTGCTCATCAGGCTCGTCAGACGCCGTGGAAGGGATCTTCGCAAGCTGATCTGGCTCCTCGGACGACTTAAGCTCAACAGGTGGTCGCCAACGCCGCGCGAGATCAATTGACTTGTTGTGAACGATACGAAACACCCAACTACTGAACTTGGACTCGCCTCGGAATCGATGCAGGTTTTTATAAATTCCTATAAAGACCTCTTGCATGAGATCTAATGCATCAGCATTATTGCCCGTGAGCCTGAGCGCCTGGTTATAGATGCGCGACTCGTAGCGCCCAACCAAGTCGATCCACGCCTGCTTGGAGCCTTTGACAGCAGCAGCGACTAACGCCTGGTCTTCATCAATTATCGTGCCCATGAATCGGTCCGGATTTAACAAGTCTTGCGCGCAGTCATTCAGCAGGTGCGCACCCCAATCGATTCAGCATACTGGCAATAGAGTCTTAGTCGCAACAGCGACCTAGATAGTTTGCGCATCCCCTAAAAAAAGTCGATAGCACAGAAGGCTCGGATTCGCTCCGAGTAAATCAGAGGCCCACCAGCGAACTTAGAAAGGAAGAGTAAAACGCGTGGACGCGTGCCTCAGAAGAGGCACGCTATGTAAGGAGGCAACTAACTCGCAGCGCGCTCGGTGGAGGCAGAAGTACCGACTGCGTTTTCTTTGAGCAATTCGCTTACTGCACCCATCAACGCATTGAGAGAGGAAGAGATAATATCTTTGCTAACGGCAACACCGCTAAACCTGCGCAGCCCGTATTTTAGCTGCATATAGGTCACCGCTTCCGCATCGGCACCCTTGCCGAGCGCGTGCTCTCCATACTCCATGACTTCGAAATCTA
>JAFMKB010000073.1 GCA_017853205.1 Gammaproteobacteria bacterium | reverse complement strand
TACGCAGCGCCGCATACCTTAGAAAAAAGTAGCGGCGAGTTTATTCAATACATCCGACACGCTCGAGCGCATCGAATAGAGGTGACAAATATGCGTCAAACGGCTGCCAGCGCCCTATTCGCTTATCGCTGATCGTCTCTCGCACTTGAAGCTCGCTAAAGGTAAAACTGCTCGAGACAGTTTTGTGAAAGTTCAAGCAATCGTGGCTCCAAGGCAATCCGCAAAATGCAGTAATTTGCTGTCCGATCTCTACCGGGTTTGCAACAAGTAGCTCGTAGTTAACATCCATGACTCGATCAGGGGCTAACAAAGCCCAATGGTCCATGAGTCTACAAGCGTTTACATAAGCATGCGCAAGCGACTCGAAATCACAGGCGTAATTGTGGCTCTCAGAAAACATTCGAGTGAATATGCTCCAACAGACATCACGCGGATCCCGGCGCATTTGAATCACCTTCGCATTGGGAAATAGCGACAGAATCATCCCTACATGCTGAAAGTTATGTGGCATTTTATCAGTGATAACTTGCCCCGATGCTTCTGTACCCTCTCGCTCCTCAAAAAGCGGTGTATTGTCAAAATAGCGTGCTGCGAGGAATTGCCAGTCTTGATGTGTCAATTTATCAGGAGACGCTAATCTGCCAGCAGCGACGTCCTTGTGAAATTGGCTGACTAGAAAACCCAAAGCCTCATTCTCCCCGCCTGCTGTGACGTTCGGAAGTTGCGCTAGCATTCGTTCAACAAGGGTTGTTCCCGAGCGCGGCATACCTACGATAAACAACGGCGTAGCGTGGTTGCTGGGATCAAAATCTGGGGGCACATAGTGCGGGAAAGATCGCACTATGTTTTCATATGCTAAGTCACTCGCCGCTGAATCGTAGCGGTTATTGAGAGACTTCATATGCGCACTCTGAGCTGCATTTGCGCTCGAATAATAGGAGAACGCAACCTCATAGTTTTCTATCCTGGTGTGCGCATCAGCTAAGACATAGGCTATCAGCTGCTTTTCATAAACAGTCCAAACTCCGCTTTCTAGACTCGCCTCGATACGCTTAATAAGATTAGGTAACTCATCTATCTGCGATATTTCTAGCAGAACACTCCAAGCTTCGGCATTACTCGAGTTCTGTCCAACGGCTGCCTCAGCGGAGCCAACTGCGTGCGAGTAATCGCCTTTTAGACGCGATAGTTTGGCTTGTAGTAAATGGAACTCAGCTGACTCTGCTCCCGCGTCTCTCGCATAGCCCAAATAAATCTCGCATTGATCAATTTTGCGTGCGAGCAAAAACAAGTCGGCAAATTTTACATACTCAGTAATGCCGGGAGTAATCAGTTTAAGATAGTGAGTGTAAGCCGTGATTGCTAAGTCGTAATCGCGAAGCCGTCCCGCGGCAGTAGCTAGCGCCTGCGCCACCCGACTGCTGTTTGTATCCGCTTGCTGCAACTGTCTCAAGAGTGCGACCGCCCTATCCCAAGCACCCAATAAGCCAAATGCCTCTGCCTTGATTAGATAACTCGCCTGTGAGTTATGAGGAAATCGATTTAACTGTGACAAGACTAGTTGCGGTTCATTCAGGCTAATTAACAAGCTACACACATTGAGAGAAAAACCTTCATCTTGACCAGAACAATCCGCAGCGTGTTTAGCGAGTTCGGCTGCAGCCAAATTGTCGCCTTTGTTGCGCATGCAAATGGCATAGTTATAAGCGATGTCCGCAGCATCAGGCTCTAGCGCCAAGGCTTCAGAGAAAAATAATTCGGCAGCGTCAGATTTTTCTACTTGCATTAACAAGGTGCCTAACCCGTAAAGCGCATCTATATGCTTAGCATCTATCGCTAATTGCTGCCGATAAAGCTGCTGTGCTGTGTCGAGGTCGCCCTGACGATGCGCTAATTCAGCTTGCTGAATCAATGAGGTCATAATTGATCACGCTCTAATACTTTAGTATCAATATCCCGAAAGCCTAAATAAGGCTATTGAATAGCCTTATACTGTGGCATACCCTTTACTTAACATCTGTGCCGGTCAAATTGAAAAATTTGCACCACTCATCAGTGAAGACTCAACTTAAAAAAGATTGAGGCATGGTAGCCTACCGATATGAAAACCAATAATTTTTTGTCACTCTCACCAGACCTAAACGTTGGCCCTTGGGATCAGTTGTTCGCCGAGAAAGGGCGAGTTCATATACCCAATTTTCTCACTGATGATGCCGCTGACACTATTTTCGAATGCCTTAACAATCAGAAAACCTGGAACCTGGTGTGCCAACAAGATGGCATACACCAAGACTTGAATGATAATGTCGCTGCGATCTGGAATGAGGCGCAATTGGCGAAATTTACAGCTAAACTGCATGAGCAAGCACGCACGGGCTTTCAATACTTGTACAGAACCATACCTATCTACGACATTTATCACAAACGCATGCTACCCGGGAATTTTCTCAATGAGATATTTCTTTTTCTAAACAGCCCAGCTTTTCTGAACTTCTTACGTACCGTATTACAGATGCCTGACATAACATTCGCTGACGCGCAGGCAACCTGCTACACAAGTGGAGACTTTCTCACAAAACACGATGACAGCGCGCAAGGAAAAAATCGTCTCGCGGGCTATGTTTTGAACCTCACTCCCTCATGGAATCCAAATTGGGGGGGAGCGCTACAGTTCTATGACTCGGAGGATAACTGTGTCGATACCCTCTACCCTAGCTATAACGCGCTCAATGTTTTTAGGGTGCCACAACCTCATGCGGTAACGTTTGTCCCACCTTTTGCTGACGGAAAGCGGCTTTCAATTACGGGTTGGCTCCGTGCTGGTGCGGATCCAGGCTGCTAGTCTTCAAATAAACGCCTGCGGCTGATAGCTTATTCGCTAGGCACTACATCAAATGGCGCTGTGAGTCTGAATTGAGACACGTCTCCTTCAAAACTGTAGGTACCATGCCAAGTGTATGAAGGAAATAAAACGAGCTGCCCCGCACTCGGCCGGATAATTCTTTCGATTACTTCTCGCTCTCCTAGCTGCAGCGCACTTTCGCCAAATTTGATACACCCTGAGTGAGTCGAATCATCGACCATTGCGTCCGGCAATGAAATATAGCTCGCCGAACTGATCCAGCCCTCTGGGTGAACATGATTAACGTGAAAACCTTTAGGTCTGAGTTTTACAGACCACGATCCCGAGAATTTGAATTGCTTATTTCCCGCGGCGGGCAGTCTTTTTAAGAAAGGATGACTGTCGTCCGGCGAGAATTGATCGAGGTAATTTTCTACAACCTGAGCGAGCGATTCGCGATAGCTCTGGATAACTGGATTACGTTTATGCAACAACCTTCCCGGGGTTTGTGTACCCAATTTGAGCGTCTGCCTCGACGGTTCAATTTGAGTTTTGTGCATACCCAACAGCACAGTCTCGAGTTCTGCGAGAAAATCAGCCAAGCCTCGATAGCCCGCTGGGACAGGCAACGTAAAGACCCCTATATGTTTCTCATAGTCTATGAGCCATCGATAGCGTTCATCACCGCGCAACCGCCAGCAGAGGCCTTGCAGTGCCCATGTGAGTTGATTCTCAGGGGCATAAGACAGCAATCGATCTAATTCCACCTGAGCGAATTCATAATTCGCCTGCATAAGATGCAAGCGAACCAAATCTTGCGCGACGTCGAGATTGAAAGCATGTCCGAGTGCTTTTGACAAAACAGTCTGTGCCCTCGTGTAGTCGTGCTTATTCGCTAATAACCTGCCCTGCGCATGCAGCAGCGCTGCAGTCGTCTCGAGCGACAATGCTTCTTCGAGTTGCTGCATGGCGGTTTCTTCCCGCCCGATCGCTATAAGCGCATTGATATAAGATAGGCGCAATGCTGTGTCGCGCGGAGATTGTGTGATGGCACGCCGATAACTCTGTTCTAGTTTTTCGTGCTCACCTTTTTGCCAATAAAATTCATGCAATGTCTCGTGAGCCAAAACAAAATTCGGATTTAATCTAAGGCAGGTTAGGTACTCATGCTCTGCTTGCTCATGCTCGCCGCGTTCAAACAGCGCGTTAGCAAAATTATAGTGAATCTCGGCGTTATCAGGAGCGAGATTCAAAGCAAGCTTGTAGCTGTCAATGGCAAGAGCAAGCTGCTCATTTTGTTTCAAGCAGAGAGCGAGATTATGTCTTGCAGTTACATGATCGGGGTTGATCTCAAGTGCGCGCTGATAGAAAGCCTTGGCTGTTTCAAAGTTCTCTAATTCCTTATGCGCATCGCCTAAACCTGTGAGCGTGCCACTATCTTTTGGCTCCATCGCCGCGGCAATAGTAAGCTCATCGATCGCCGCCAATGGGTTCACTGAAATTAATAGCAGCCCGAGGTTCTTTCTCGCATCACGAAATTCTGGGTTTAAGCCTAGTGCTAACCTGTAATGTTTCTCCGCAAGCGTATTCTCTGCTTGTTTAACATACACATTGGCCAGATTATTGTGCACCTCAGGCTGTTGCGGTTGCCGCGCAAGCGACCTCAGTAGGTACTTAGCGGCTTCACCTAGCTGATTCTGATTAGCACACGCAAGGCCTGCTAAATGCAGAAGATTAGGCTCCTCAGGGATTTTCTCGAGCAGCGCTTTGATCTTGGCCAGCACAGCAGGATCGTGATTATTTATCGCTGCAAAAAGCTGCCCTAAAAGCTGTTGGAACTGCGTAATTTTATCGCCGACCACGCTCTTTCCTCCATGCAAAAAAAACGGCGGACCCATAGGCCCACCGTTTTTTACTTCACTAAAACCCTTGGGTTATAGCTTGTAGCTTGCGCTCAAGAACACGCGTGGGCCAAGCAACGAGTACGTTGATGGGAACGTGTTGCTTTGCTCTGAAGCAGCGCCCACTTGATCAGGGAGTGCGTCAGTTGCGTTCTGAACACCGAGAGTTACACGAGCATTCTCGTTGATCTGGTACGCAGCGCTGATGTCGAGATAGTAAATATCGCCGATACGAGGCGCAGCCAACGTGCTTGGGTCGATAGAACTATTTTCTATACGGTCATCGTCAACTTCACCAAGGTAACGGAGGAGGCCAGAGATAGTCCAGTCCCCAGACGTCAGAGTAGCGCGCGTGTTCCAGCTTACTTCTGTGTAAGGCGAACCACAGGTGTTACCGAAGCTGCCTGCACAGTTGTCTACACGGTCAGCCAATGCTGCGACTGGTGTTGTATCGAACTTATCGAGGAACGTGCTGTTGAAAGTTAGGCTGAACTGCGAACCCGCACCGTTGATGCCGAAATCGAACTCAGTCGCGTAGTTAACGTTGACGTCAACGCCGCTAGTTTCGATAAGACCGATGTTTGAGTTGAGTACGTTTACGAGACCTACGTTACCGTCTGGACGACGTGAGATCGCCTGACAGAACGGAGATGACGCATCTTTAACAACGTTGTAGCAGAGGTCTAGTACGTTTGACACGCTGCCACCGAGCACGCTAATCGCGTCTTCGATTTCAATGTCGTAGTAGTCAACTGTGATGTCGAGTCCATCCATAGGCTGGATGATTGCACCGATAGTGAAGGTGTTAGATGTCTCTTCCTTCAGGTTCGGGTTACCACCAAAGTTACCTTGGATCTGTGAGTTAGCCTGGATGAAGTTACCTACATCGCCAGCAGCAACACCAGTCGCCTGACAGAGAGCCGCGTCAGTTGTACCGGCAACGAAGCCATTTGACGCACAAGGGTCTGTCGCGCTTGGGAAACCATTGCTCTGGCCGAGGAACAGCTCAGAGACGTTAGGCGCGCGAACCGCTTCTTGGTAGCCGACACGGAAACCGAGCATCTCGATGGGCGAGTAGTTGATCGCCGCAGCGAAAGATCCGACATCTCCGATGTTCGAGTAGTCTGACGTACGAGCAGCAGCCCAGAGTGTCAGCTCTTCAACCATTGGCTGCCCCTGCATGACAGGAACCGAGATCTCACCGAAGAAATCAGATGACTTGTAGGCACCTACAGTCGGCTTTCCGGCGTTAAAGCCGAGAACGTCGCCCGATGACAGGAAGCTATCCGGACGGAAGCTAGATGAATCCGATCGGTGCTCATAGCCGAAGACAACCGAAACAGGCGTTTCAGATGTTGGCAGAGTAAATACATCACCAAAAACGCTTGCCTGCAAAATTTCTTGCTCGATGCTAGTCAGGTTAGTTGCGCCAATGTTGACGAAATCAATCGCTGCCTGTGAGATGTTACCAGCACCGAAGATATTGAGCGGTACACAGCCGTTCGAAGAGTCCTGACATGACAAGCCATCGTCAGTCACTGAAACAGCTTGAACGAAGCGAGAGGCAGACACATCGTTGTTCAATACGTTGCTGTTCTCGAGATTCGAGAAGCTGTAAGACGCATCGAATGACCAAGTGTCAGTGATTTCGCCTGAGGTGCCGAACAGAACGCGGAACGCATCACGTGTATCAACAGACTGACGCGAGCCGTTCTCAACCATGCGACGACCGATGTAGATAGGGACGTTGCCATCAGCATTAGGTGTAGCATTTCTGAAAGCCGCCTGTGCATTTGGACCAAAGAATGGGCTGTTAGGGTTTACAAATACAGACGTAAACGCCGGAGTAGGTGCCAATTCTTGCGGGACCAAGTTGTGCGAGAAGTTCATTTCGCTGTAGATCTCAACGGTGTCTGTAACATCGTAGTGACCCATAGCTGTTAGCAAGTAACGCTCTTGTGGAAGCTGTAAGAAGTTATCTGGCGCATAGTTGAAACGATCGCCAGGCTCCTGCCATGCACGGCCTTCTCCATTCGGATCGAATATGCCAAGCGTATCGCCGTTAGGTAATTTTGGTCCACCGAAGACACGAGTACCTGGAACGCCTGATGAGCCGCCAGGAACAAGTGCTGGCTTGCCGCCAACAGAGCTATCGAGCAATGCAACGTTTGAGAATTCACGCGCGTCTGAGAACAACGCTTTACGAGAGAGGTATGAAGCGTAAAGCACTGCGTTACCACGTCCCTCGTCGAAGTTACCCCCGATAGTAATATCGAAGTTATAACGCTCGGCGTCACCTTCACTTGTGATGTCGTAAAGGCTAGTGATCTCCATGCCTTCGAAATCATCTACTAGTTGGAAGTTAACAACACCTGCCAATGCATCGGAACCGTATACCGCCGAAGCACCACCAGTGAGCACGTCTACTTGCTTAATCAGTGTAGCTGGGATTGAGTTAAGGTCGACTACACCCGTTTGCGTGGCAGGGATATAACGGCGACCGTTTACCAACACCAACGTACGAGATGTGCCAAGACCACGGAGGTCAACACGAGCTGTACCATCGCCTGGATTGTTTGAACTTGCGCCGAAAGAAGGGATAGTTGACGGAAGTTCGTTCAACTTCTGCTCGATGTTCACGATACCTGAAATCTGGAATTCTTCACCAGAAACAGTAGTGAACGGGCTTACGGCTGAGAGGTCTGCGCGCTGAATGCGCGAACCGGTAATTACCACTTCTTCGATTGACTCTTGCGCGAAGACGCTAGGAGCAATACCTACAGTACCTGTACCAGCGATAGCAGCAAACGCTACGCTGAAGGCGTGTGCCTTGCGGTTTAATTTGAACATTTATCGTTCCCCTACATAGGTAATAAAGAAAGCGTCTATCGATTTTTTGCATACTCGATAGCGCCAATTCTCTTATTTTTGTTGGCTAGCACTACGGACATCGAAGCGCGTGGCGCGGATATTACACAGATTTTACGGAAATATGAAACATTACGCCCGTTTTCGAGCTCAAAAAGTCATATTTTCGCTATAATTACACGAAATCATCGCAAAACCGGCGGGATCGAAGAGACCGGCGCCATGCTTTGCATCGTCGAACTCCTAGGCAACGGTCTGATAAAGGGGTACGGCGACTTACTTAGCGGTAGGATTAGTTGTGTAGCCCGCCTGAGTAGCGATGGTTTCTTTTTGCATGCGACAGCTTCGGGGAGGCTTAAGTTAAATCAAGACTATTCCTATACCCTTTAGCGCTCGCCGGCAGCAACAAAGCTCTATTCCTAATAAGTCCCCGTTAATCAAAAAGGCAAGTGTTAGTAGCCTTGACAGGCTTGATGTCTGTATCGATGGAGGCGTGAAGATGAGGATTAATTTTCTTGAAAAAAAAGGGGGCCAGATTCGCTGGCCCCCTTTTTGAAGTTCCTATTTGCTTCTTAGAACTTGTACGTCGCACCCGCGAAGAAGAAGCGGCTCACGTCGAATAGGCCTGGGTAAGTGTTGTTGTTGCCCGTGCCAGTACCTACGTTAGTCGAAAGAGGCGCATCTTCTGCTAGCAGGTTGTTAGCACCCGCGCGTATTGTGATGTTCTCAGTCACTGCGTAGTTAGCAGAAAGGTCGAGATAATTTCTCTCTTCCATGAAGTCATTCATCTGCTCTTCACGCGCTCCCGCTGCGGCTGCATCGAGGCCGTAGAGAGTAGTCTCGCCCACGTGCCGCCAAGTCATCGCGACACCCAGACCGTTTACAGGTGTAACCCAATTCGCGAGGACTCGGTGAGTGTACTCCGGAGTTGGCAGCCCACATTGACCAGCGTAGAGATCGACACATT
>JAFMKB010000072.1 GCA_017853205.1 Gammaproteobacteria bacterium | reverse complement strand
AGACGGCCATCCTATCCGGTTTAAGCCCGAACGGCTTGGTTGCTATGTTATTTACGTGAACAGGACCGAACGAGGGCTGGCTAAAGAGCGGCTTCGTGATTATTGATAGGAATGAGGTGAGGATACAGGATGACGAGATTAATTGTTGGTATTTTTGATGGTATCGAATATTACAATATAGTACATACGTAAAAAAATCAGACACTTATGAAGACTTTTTAGTAGTACCCGTAGCTACCATCTTCTTCCTACAAAACCCCCTCACTCTCCCGCTCTCGGTAACTCTTATTCCACGCAAACCAACCAAAGAAAATAATGACGATATAGATAGCGAACAGCAAGGATGTGAAATAAAGCTCCCGATCGATATATAAATAGATCGATACTAAATCTATAACGAGCCAGTAAATCCAGTTTTCTAATATTTTTCGCGCGACCATGAAGGTTGCCACCACGCTCGCCCACGTAGTAAATGAATCCAAGTAGGGAAAGTTCGCATCGGTTCCTGAATTCAATAGCAACCCCGATGCAAAAGTTAGAGCGCTTATGAGCGCCAACGCGTTCATATGCTGCATCGCGCTCCATCGAGAAATCGGAAGACTCGTAGCCGCGCCTTGTGCACCCCGCCACTGATACCAACCAAAAACAGCCATTGCCAGATAATAAATCTGCAGGCCAGATTCCATATAGAGCTTAACGTCCCAAAAAATAAAAAGAAAAATTAGTGTCGAAATCCCAGCGGCATACCAGCAAAGACTATTTTCTCGAACTGCTAGAGCGAGGTAGGCGATTGCGAACAGAACGGCGATTAGCTCAAGCAAAGAGCTTTGCAGCAGCTGTTCTGCAATCGTAAGCAACAACTCAATCACTCGACAAACCCCGAAGATCGTCTTTCAGAAATTTGATTACGAAGATGCTCTTACCGTACTTTTCCCAGCTCAGACGCAGTTCAGCTTTCAACAGATCCATTATCTGATCGTAATCCCCATACAACTGAGTCGACAGGTCGTTGCGAACAACCGACACGCCCGAATATTTTTGCACTCTATCGATGAATTCCTTAATTGCCGGAATATATTCATCCGCTAGGGGGTAGAGGCTAATATCAACCGACGCTTTCATAATTGCATCTCATAGCTAATTCCGACCACCCGCGGTTCACCGAATTGAACATAGGGCTCGGGCGAATAGCCTTTTCTAGGATCGTTGCCAAACGCGCCAAAAAAGAATCCTCTCACCGCATAGTCTTGATCAGTCAGGTTGCGACCCCAAAGACTCAAGCGCCAATCGCCGCCGGAATAGCTCAGGTTAGTGTTTAGTATCTCGTAGGCTTGGCTTTGAATATCGTGACTGTCGGAAAAGTAGAATGCATCCTTCGCATCTATCGATACAGAGGCAGACCATGGGCCTTTACTATAGCGTGCTGCAACATGTGCCATGTAACGCGGTGCGTGGGCTTGGTCGCGTCCTGCCAGGTCTTGATTTTCAGAGTTAATGAACGAATCGAACGTCGCGTCTAACAGACCAAAGTTCGACGTTAAGCTCAGGCTATCGGTTGGATACCAGACGGCCTCGAACTCGACGCCGTTGTTCGTTCCTGTCGCCGCATTGCCAATATAGTCGATAAACTCCGTGCTGCCATTCTCACGGATTCTGCCGGTCGAACTCTTCACCTGTTGATCACGCCTGTCATCATGAAAGACCGCAGCTTTCAAATGCAGCCTGTCTTCAAGCAGTCGAGACTTCACGCCCAGTTCGTACTCAATCAAAAATTCTTCGTCAAACTGCCGCAGGTCAGCATCTAGCGTGCCGTCTGTATTAAACCCTCCAGCCTTATACCCTCTGGCAATACTTGCATAGGTCATGGTGGCGTTACTAACGCTGTATTTAACAGCGATACGTCCCCCCCAGAGGGTTTCATCGGGAGTAAACGCGAGCTGCTCTGAGTCGGTGTAACTCGTCTCCCGCCTTTCAACCCGCACACCCTTTTCGAGCGTCAATCTATCCGACAGCTCGGTGTCCATTTGGAAGAAAAATGCCGTGGTATCGAACGCAAAATCACTGAAAAAATCAGAAAATGCATAGGTGTACTCACGCTTCAACGCCTCATCGCTGCTAAGAGTGTAGAGGCCGAAAAGCCACTGCGTTGAGTCGTTGAATAACCGCGAACTGTCATTCGAGATAACCCTGAGTTCGAGCGACTGCGTCTCTCGATTGCGGCTATAACTATCAGTAGAGCTATAGCCATCGGGATGAATGCCCGCAAAGGTCCAGTCTTCATCGTAGCTGTATTCCATGTCGGAATCGGCCAGTCCGAGAATGAGTTCTAGATCGAATCTCTCCAGCTCCCATGTACTATCAACTGCGAATGCAACCGAAGACTGCATATCGCGTCCTGGTTCATCGGACAGCGTCGCGCGCGAATTATCTAGCGTAAATGCGTCGTAGCCATTGTCTATGTCGACGTAGGAGAGACTAAAGTCTACCGTCCACGTATCCAACATCTCTGCGCGAAGCTTACTGCGAACCGACAACTCGTCCTGCGCGTTATTTTTCTTCGTGTCCAGAAACACGTTTTCATAATAACCATCTGATTGGTGCCGTCCTACAGCGAGTCGCCCGCTAACAGAATCGGATAAAGGTCCCGTGACCATCGCTTGTATCGTTTCGGTATTGTATTGCGCAGCACCTATCTTAAGTTCCGCCGCAAGCTCATCCTCTGGAGCGTAGGTTTTGACGTTGATCAGACCAGCTAATGCATTAGCGCCATAGCGGGTTCCCTGAGGTCCTCTCAGCACCTCTACCTGTTCAACATCTAACATAGTCGCAATGGTTGCTGCACCACTGAAGTCTACGTTATCGACCAAGAAACCTACCGAAGGATTAATCGGCGCAACAAATTGGCTGCGTTCACCAATCCCCCTAATCTGAAAGAATCGCGCGCGATTCGACCCTGAGGCGTAGTTTACGTTAGGTATTGCATTGGCCAACTCTTCAAAATGTTGAGCCGCCCTCGATTCGATTTCCGCTTCGGTCATTACGGTGACACTAGTGGCTGTTTCCAAATCGCTTCTAGATCTAAAATCCGCGCTGACAAGAATCTCTTCTATCGTTTTTTCCGCGGCAATATTTACCACCGGCATAGCGATCAGAGCAACACTAAGGGCGTTTAAATACGAGGCATGACGAGGTTTAAACATGAGTCTCTCCAAAAATTAATAGGATTAATTTTTTTGAATTAAAGAGACCCGGTATTATTAGACGTGTGATGAGATGTGGTTTGCATCCTTTTCCTACGCCGGCATTAACCGGATCAGGTTCTAGGGTTCTCTGATGTGCCAGAGTCTCAGGTTGAAAAGCCACCCCTAAGGAACGGAAAGTAGTATAGCATTACCTACGTTGAACAATACAAACCAAAACGCACCCGTGCGCGGAAGAAATTTGCGGATGGAGCTCCGATGCAAACAGAAGTGATAGTTATCACAGGCCCTGAATCCTCTGGGAAGACCACGCTGGCCACTCAGCTCTCAGCTCACTGGAAATCCCCTTGCGTAGCAGAGGTCGCAAGAAGCTATCTTAAAGATAAGATTTTTTATCAGAAGTCTGACTTATTAGAAATTGCCAAACAGCAGTATGTTAAAGAGTCGACTATCCTGTCTAAACAGCCAAATCGAATGGTATGTGACACCGATCTGTTAGTAGTGATGATTTGGAGTGAGGTGAAATACGGAGACTGCGATCCTTGGATATACGACGCATTTGAGAAATGCCTTGCAGAGGAGAGAGCGAGAAGAAGTTACTATCTATGTGATTCAAATATTCCTTGGCAGGCTGACCCGCTCCGAGAAAACCCAACTAATCGTGATGAACTGTTCAAGCTCTATCTTCATAAGCTTAAAGAATATGAGCTGAGTTATACGATAGTAAAAGGTAGTCCTGAGGAGCGATTTAATCTAGCGCTAAACGCTAGCGAATCCTGACAACTCATGAAGCCTCTAACCCAGCTCAAGCTTTAGAAAAAAAATCACCAGTGCTATAAAGGACGACCACTCTAATCAGCCTTTTTGACGCCTATTTTTGCCAACGACCAGTCTGTTTCAGCGCTTCATGTTCTGTTTAAAACTGGGGAGATTCCCATCAACCGGTGACCAAGGGTGCGCAGAGGATTCCCATATATTGACGTCTATTTTCAGCCAAGAGGCGTCGTCCAAACTGCCTGCTTTAATAAACATCATATCTTTCATTTCCTCAATGCCAATTATCTGACTAAAAACTGGGGAGCCGCACCGTTCACAAAATCCTCTTTCAACGACCGCTCCATCTGTGCCGGTTACAGAAAAGTATTTCAATACACCCTCAGTTGACAAAGCCTTTTTGGGAACGAATGCAATCGTCGCCTTGCCTGATCCTGTCGACTTCTGACAGTCTCTGCAATGGCAATGAATCCCTGACTGTACCGCACTGCGATCAAAAGAATACGTAAATTGCCGACATAAACATCCACCATGTTCAATATTTTCACTCATCACAACACCTATTGAATCGATCGGTATTCATCACTATTTTAAGTTCGAATAATCTGTCGAACTCATCATATAGGCTTCTATCGATAGTGGAACGGCGTATTTCGCCCGCAGCTCTAGCCATTCTGGGTCCTTAGCAAAATCGCTAAATACTTGGTCTCGATGAGCTCTGTCTCTATAGGCTAGCATCCAAACTAACGTATTTGGATTATCTAACCGCTGCCAAGTCGCTATAACCTCAGCACCATGCTTTTCAAACAATGCAACTTCACGCTCGCGAAAGCGTTGATGGAGATCGTCAATCCCTCCTTTACCGTCAACTGCCTCTTCAGCCGTATACATCCTTAGTTCAAAGCAACGCGCGTCGCTTGCCACATTTTTTGAGAACGCTTCCGACAGCTCGCCAGCAGGTCCACAGGGCTGAGGCGCGTCCTGCGCAAAAGAGAGGTTCACGAAGCCTAGCGAAAACATCAAACAACATAAAAAATTCTTCACGATTAACTCCTTATTTATTTCAACCACCTTTACTGGGGGTGGTTGTTAATTAATAGCCTGTCATTTAAATCAGTTAAACGCTTTTATACGTTAAGCTAATCAGGATAGTACTTCATTGATAACTTTGAGCATTGATTTTGTCCAGACAACCTTAGCGGTTAAACTCACGTCATCATTAAAATTAACTAGCAGCGAAGCCGATGAAAAGCAAAAAATTAGCACCCACTAGCGCCAGTTCTGGTCCGAGCTCTCATATCTACTTTTCTCAACGGCTGCGCCTGCACTATGTCGACTGGGGCAATCCTGAGGCTCCTCCCATGCTTCTCATCCATGGCGGACGCGATCATTGCAGAAATTGGGACTGGGTAGCTGAGCGCTTTTCAAAAGATTACCACATAATCGCGCCTGATTTACGCGGCCATGGCGACAGCCAATGGGAGGCGAGCGGCAATTATGCCCAGATAAGCTATGTTTATGATATTGCCCAATTACTTCAACAAAAGAACATGACTGAAGTGACCGTTATTGGACATTCCTTAGGCGGCGCTATAGCGCTCATGTATACAGCTCTGTTCCCCGAACGCGTTAAAAAACTAGTCGCGATAGAGGGTATGGGGCCCTCTCCGTCATTAGCGGCAAAGCAAGCGGAGATCTCAATCAATGACCGCGTCCGCAGTTGGATCGACGATATGCGAAAACTTTCGGGACGCTTGCCCCGTCGTTATGACACGCTCGACGATGCGTTTACCCGTATGCGCGATGAAAATCCGCACCTGTCCGAAGAGCAAGCGAGACATTTGACGCTGCACGGAGCCAATCAAAATGAAGATGGCACCTATAGTTGGAAATTCGATAACTACGTACGCGTATTCTCCATGAGCGGCCTACCCAATGAAGAGGTTAAGAAAATGTATGGCGCAATCACCTGCCCCACACTCCTTATGCGTGGTGAAGAATCATGGGCATCAGACCCAGTCGCAGATGGGCGCACACAATGCTTCAACTGCCCCATTGAGTACCGATCATTTGCTAATGCAGGCCACTGGGTTCATCACGATCAGCTCGATGCTTTTGTCGCTACGGTTAATGAATTTCTAGCCAAGTAGCGAAATAACTACAATCGAAAACTCAAAGCCCATCACGGCAAAGCGTAGGCGACAAGCTCAGCGGGACTGCCGCTACCCCCGACAAAAAGTGCGAGGTATTGCTTTCCGGCATGTTCATAGGTGAACGGCAGGCCTATTTGATTTGCTGGTAATTGGATTTCTGCAATAAGCGCACCGGTTTGCTTGTTGATCGCTCGCATTATGGGCCGCGCGTCGGCGGTACCGTTCCCTTCAGAGACAAACAGCAGTGTTTTCGTAAGCAAGGTCCCTGAACGAGTCGGCACACCGGTGTCGGGAATATCGACGCCTTCGAGCAGAGGATGATTTGCGATTCGCTCAGGTGTGGCGGCGTTCGCAATCATCCACAGATGCTCCCCGCTATTCATATCTATTGCAGTGATTCGGCCGTATGGCGGCTTAACTATTTCAAGCCCCCGTATTCGCGGAACGCGCACACCAAACCCCTGACTCAACGCGATATCCGAATCTGGGTTTTTAGCAAGCGTTAGCATTTGTAACTGGGTGCGGGAAGGCACGTATAAAATTCCTGTCTCGGGATCGATTGTCGACCCTTCCCAATTGGCTCCCCCAGTTGACGAAGGCAAGCTTAGCAGACCTCTCGTTCCATCGGCCGCATCGGTGAGCGAGGGCGGTGTATAAAGCTCAGTGCTCAGACGAAAGCCCTGTGTTGCCTCAATAGCCAGCGCTCGTAGCTCCGGAGTCCAATCGAGCAGATCGTCTTCGGTAACCGTTTGTCTATCGAAAGGCGCAGGCCGTGTTGGAAAGGGCTGCGTGGGCGAATACCATTCACCAGGCACATCGCCCGCGGGCACGGGACGCTCGACTATAGGCCAGATAGGCTCACCAGTGAGACGATCGTAGGTATAAACAAATGCCTGCTTTGTCACCGACATAACAATTTTGCGGCCATTGGGCAGATCGGCAAGCACGGGCGCCGCGGGTACGTCCCAGTCCCAGATGTCGTGATGGATCTGTTGGAAATGCCAGCGCCTTTCGCCGGTTTTGATGTCTACAGCGACCAAACTGCTCGAGAAAAGATTCGCACCGGGGCGATCGCCACCATAATAATCGCCGGTAGGGTCCTCTACCGGCAGATAGATGAGCCCGAGCTCGGGATCGCCAGAAATTGGCGCCCAGACCCCAGAGTTGCCGGTAAATTCGACCCCTTCGTCAAGCCAGGACTCATAACCCACCTCCCCTCGCTCGGGTATGGTATGAAAGGTCCAAAGTAACTCACCTGTGTGCACGTCAAAGCCACGAATATCACCCTTCACATTCGACTTTGCTCGAGGCCGTCCGCCCGTACGGTGCGCCGCACCCACAACGATGACATCGTTCATCACAAAGGGCGGTGCCGAGAGGCCGATGTCAGGATGAACGAAACGCGGGTCGTCTGCATTGCGTAATCCAACAAATAAATCCACCACGCCGTTTTCGCCGAATGTCGGATCAAGCAACCCCGTTTTAGCATCGAGAGAGACCAGCTGATAACCAGGCGTTACGTCAATGACGCGTGTTTTCCCATTATTACTGTAAAAGGCGACCCCGCGGCCAGCGCCTTTGCGCGGCGCCTCTTCATAACGGCTCCCTTCCTGCGGACGCCAAAGCCATAATACCTGACCGGTCGTTGCGTCGAGTGCTGCCACATTGCGCGTGCTGCCTACATTCACGTAAAGCACACCGTCTATTTCGAGCGGAGTGGAGGGATTATTGAAATCTGTTGAGGGCCCGAAGTTGGACGTTTCAAATCGCCACGCGATTTCCAGCGAACTCACATTTTCGGCATTTATCTGATCGAGTGGCGAATACCTCTGAGAAAATTCATCGCCGTGATAGACAGGCCAGTCGCCCTGTTCGACGCTGGTTCCCGTTTGAGCATTAGCTGCATGAATAGCAAACAGGGCTAGGGTTAACGTGGTGCTTAACAAAGCTGTCAAAGCCTTCGACACTCTTTTTATTTTCATAACTCGATTTCCTCAGCAAGATTAACTGCAGATTGATATGGCCTGATATCCGATTAACGTGGCGTCCAGAAAAAGACCTCCCATTCGCGGAGAGGCTCTGAGCCTTCATAAAGTGGCTCATCTAGGGTACGTCCTGCTTTCGACGCCCATCGTTCCATCATCCTGAGACGCTCACCGGGCTCGGTGATTTCCGTCGCTCGCATCGCGAAGGTCGAATCGCCAATGCGCAGCCAGCCATCGCCTCCATCTTCACGGGCACGTTTAGCCCACAGACCACCATCGGGCCTTGTCGCTGTGATGACACCGTTATTCTCTCCCACCCAAGAAAGGTAATTGACGAACGGAGGAAAGCCGGTGAATTTCATCATCAGAGGACCCTGCACTTGTCCATTAAGGACACCGAAATCCTCGAGCGGCGGTGCGTCCGTACCGCCCATGATAATGCCTGGAAGGCGACCAAGACCTTGGTTGCTTAAATACGGCGCCGTAGATGCCCATCCAACGATAGCGACGACGACAACTGCTCCTACTATGCGTCCAGCT
>JAFMKB010000005.1 GCA_017853205.1 Gammaproteobacteria bacterium | reverse complement strand
AGCAGCGTGAGCGGCGGTGAGAACTGCGGCTATTGCTGCAGTAAAGAGAGTTGGTCTCACTGGTTTTATCATAGCCAATACTCCTCTTAAGTGCTCGTACACAAAACCGTCCTAACTGACGCTACTCCCCGGCGATCAGAATATCAACCTAGATCGCGTCAACTATTGCGTTCAGCGTCGCGCTCGGACGCATGGCGGCGGCGGCCTTTGCTGCATCTGGTTTGTAATAGCCACCGATATCTATCGCGGAACCCTGCACGACACTGAGCTCCTCGACGATCGTAGCTTCGTTGCTTTGCATCGCCTCGGCTACACTTGCAAACTTTGCTTTGAGCGCTGAATCGCTGTCTTGCGTCGCAAGGGCCTTCGCCCAGTAGAGGGCGAGGTAGAAATGACTACCGCGATTGTCGAGCTCGCCTACTCTGCGCGAAGGCGATTTGTTCGTGTCGAGGAATTCGCCCGTTGCTGTGTCTAGCGCATCGGCGAGCACCTGCGCGCGCGGGTTGCTCGTGACAGTCGCGAGATGTTCGAGCGACGCCGCGAGCGCCAAAAACTCACCGAGTGAATCCCAGCGCAGGTGATTCTCTTTTTCGAACTGCTGCACGTGTTTAGGCGCAGAGCCGCCGGCACCGGTTTCGAACAGACCACCGCCTGCCATGAGAGGGACGATTGACAGCATTTTAGCGCTGGTCCCTAACTCGAGAATCGGGAACAAATCGGTGAGGTAGTCACGTAGGACATTACCGGTAACCGAGATGGTATTGAGGCCCTGCTGGATGCGCTTAAGCGAGAATGCCGTAGCAGCATTCGGTGCCATTGTGTGTATTTCGAGCCCAGCGATGTCGTGTTCGGGCAAATACGTCTCAACTTTCTTGATGAGTTCGCGGTCGTGGGCGCGCGCTTCATCGAGCCAGAAAACTGCCGGCGTAGCAGACAGGCGTGCGCGGCTCACTGCGAGCTTGACCCAGTCTTGGATCGGCGCATCTTTGACCTGGCACATGCGCCAGATGTCGCCCTCTTCGACTTCATGGCTTAGCAGCACTGTACCCGCTTCATCGATGACCGACACGGTGCCGCCGGTTGGAATCTCGAAGGTCTTATCGTGCGAACCGTACTCTTCGGCTTTCTGCGCCATGAGGCCCACGTTTGGTACGCTGCCCATAGTCGACGGGTCGAACGCCCCGTTGACCTTGCAGAAGTCGATCACCTCTTGGTAAACGCCCGCGTAGCAGCGATCCGGAATCACCGCCTTCATGTCTTTCAGGTTGCCGTCTGGCCCCCACATCTGCCCAGACGTGCGCAGTGCGGCGGGCATTGAGGCATCGATGATGATGTCGCTTGGCACATGCAGATTTGTAATGCCGCGATCCGAGTCGACCATCGCCATCTCTGGGCGTGTGGCATAACACGCGGCGAGATCGGCTTCGATAGCGGCGCGCTCTGACTCAGGCAGCGCCTTAATCTTGGCATAAACATCACCGATGCCATTGTTTACATCGACCCCTAATTTTTCGAACGTCGCGCCGTGCTTAGCAAATGCGTCGGCGTAGAAAACGGTGACCGCATGGCCAAAAATGATGGGATCTGAAACCTTCATCATTGTCGCCTTCATGTGCAGCGAGAACAGCACATCCTTGGCGCGCGCGTCGTCGATTTGCTCGGCGAGAAACGCGCGCAGTGCGCTCTTGCTCATTACAGACGAGTCAATGATCTCGCCTGCCTGCAGCGCAATACCGGCTTTGAGCACCGTTTCGTTGCCCGCTGCGTCTTTGTGCACAATCGACGCGCTTGTTGCCGCAGGCACAGTTGTCGCCTGCTCCGATCCATAGAAGTCGCCATGGGTCATTGAGGCAACATGCGACTTGCTGTCTGCGCTCCACGCACCCATTGAATGCGGATTTTTACGCGCATAGGCTTTTACCGATGCAGGCGCGCGGCGGTCTGAGTTGCCCTCGCGCAGCACGGGATTTACAGCACTACCCTTTACGCGATCGTAGCGTGCCTTAATGTCCTTTTCCTGCTCAGTTGCAGGCTCCTCAGGGTATTCCGGCAATGCGTAGCCCTTGGCTTGAAGCTCAGCGATTGCCGCCTGAATCTGAGGTAACGAGGCCGAGATATTTGGCAACTTGATAATATTGGCGAGAGGGTCTTGAGTCATTTCGCCCAGTTCCGCAAGCGCGTCACTTTGCTGCTGCTCGGGCTTAAGAAATTCAGTAAAGTTGGCGATGAGTCGACCGGCAAGAGAGATGTCACGAATTTCAACCTCGACGTCGGCTGCTTTGGTAAAGGCGCTGACGATCGGCAGAAACGAATAAGTCGCGAGGGCAGGTGCCTCATCAGTCTCGGTATAGATAATTGTGGGCTTCTGCTCTGACATCTCATTTCCTTTTAATTTCGGGTAAACAGGCGGCTAAGTAAGTAACCGCGCATTATAGCAGCGCCCAAGTGGCTGTCATAGGGTCTACCATGACCTCGCAGAGGACCCCTGCCCTAACCCATGCCATAATAGTGATATCAAATCACACAGTTTAGGAAACACCATGTTACTGACTACCTCCATCGAAGGGTTTACGCTGCGCGCAGCGACAAAAAATGACACTGCGACGATTCTAGGATTCATCAAAGAGCTCGCCGAATACGAAAAACTCGCCCACGAGGTAGTGGCGACCGAAGCCACGCTCCACGAGACGTTGTTCGGTGATACCCCCTATGCGCAGGTAATTATGGCGGAGCTCAATGGCACGGCAGTAGGCTATGCGCTTTACTTCCACAATTTCTCAACCTTTACCGGCCGGCCCGGTATTTATCTCGAAGACCTCTACGTGCAACCCGCACACCGTGGCCAAGGCTTCGGTAAACTCCTTCTAGCGTTTCTGGCGCGCAAAGCAGTCGACATGCACTGCACACGTGTCGAATGGTCTGTTCTAGACTGGAACCAACCAGCGATCGATTTCTACCGTTCGATAGGCGCACTGCCAATGGACGGCTGGACAGTGCAGCGACTCGACGGCGAGCGCCTCGCGGGTTTTGCCAAAGAATTTAAATAGGAAACACCCAATGACCAGTACCGTCTTCGTTAACGGCAGCTACGTGCCCAAGCAAGAAGCAACAATTTCTGTGTTCGACCGCGGGTTCATTTTCGGCGACGGCGTTTACGAGGTCGTGCCGGTTATCGCCGGGAAATTGGTCGACAAGGCCTATTTTATTGAGCGCCTAGCGCGCAGCCTTGGCGAACTCGAAATCGAATGGCCGTGCAGCCGCGACGACGTTCTCGAAATAATGAACGAACTGATCATGCGTAACGCATTAATCGAAGGCATGGTGTATCTGCAGATCACGCGCGGCATCGCCGATCGCGATTTTGCTTTTCCTGCAAACATCACTTCGTCGATAGTCGCTTTCACGAGCGAGCTGACGCTAATTGACAACCCAGCGGCTAGCACCGGCATACCAGTGATGACGACGCCCGACCTGCGTTGGAAACGCCGCGATATCAAATCGGTAAACCTGCTGGGTCAGGTGCTTGCAAAACAAAATGCCGTTACGCGTGGGGGCAAGGAAGGCTGGATGATCGAAGACGGCGTGATCACCGAGGGCGTTTCGTCGAGCGCCTATATTGTCAAAGATCAGGTGATTATCACGCGTCCTCTAACTAACGAAATACTGCCGGGCATTCGCCGCCGGACGCTGCTGGAGCTTTGTGACAAAGAAGGCATCACACTCCAACAGCGATTGTTCACCCTCGACGAAGCACTCGCTGCCGACGAGGCTTTTATCAGCAGCGCGACCACGATTGTGTTGCCCGTGGTAAGCATCGATGGCAATCGAATCAGCACCGGTGAACCCGGTCCAATCACGCAAAAATTACGCGCACTCTATCTCGCTAGGCTGAAGGCCGAGGCTGGGGAAACGCAATAACGCGCGCAATATCGTCGATGCCTAGCGCCGCCATTACGAGACGGTCAACGCCGAGCGCAACACCTGAGCACTCGGGCATCCCCTCGGCGAGCGCGGCCAGAAGCGCCTCATCAATCGGCACTTCGTCAAAGCCTCTGCGTGCACGCTCTGCAATATCTGCAACGAAACGCGCACGCTGTTCGGCTTGGTCTAAAAGCTCGAAGTAACCGTTAGCCACCTCCATGCCACCGAGAAATAATTCGAACCGGCGCGCCACTAGCTGCCCCACTTCGTCGTTTTCGAGGCGCGCAAGCGCTGCTTGTTCAACCGGATAGTCAAAAATAAAACAGGCTTCTGGAAGATTGGGTTCGATGCAGTGGCTGAGCAGCAATTGCAAATAGTCGGTACGCGAAAGATCTGCGGCAACGATGTCTAGAGATTGCTCGGCAAGGGCGGCTAGCTTATCGAGGCTAACGCGGTGGGGGTCAATTGCAAAATGAGTTTCGAAAAGCGCGCGGTAGCTCAAGCGCTCAATTTTTATAGCTGCGGTTCGCTGCGAGCCGGCAGCGCTGAACACCGTCTGCACTAGCGCCTCAACCTCATCCATTAATTGATTGAGATTCATACCAACGCGGTACCACTCGCACAGCGTAAATTCGTGATTATGCCGTTTGCTCGGCGCCTCCCGACGGAAGACTTTCCCGAGCTGATAAATCGATCCACTACCCGCAGCGAGCAAGCGCTTGAGCGCGAACTCTGGCGATGTCTGCAAAAATGAGGCGGCGCTATCGACGCGATAGGAATCGATATAAATATCGGTCGCAGTGGTGGGCATGAGCGTTGGGGTGTCGACTTCCAACACGCCGCGCTGAGCAAAAAACTCACGCATCGCAGCGAGCAAAACAGCTCGCTGCTGCAAAGTCTTGAGGGCTGCACTCGGCCGCCAGTCGGTTGTCACGAAGGGTTACTTAGTCACTCGGTTTTGGTATTCGCTGGTGCGCGTGTCAACCCGAAGCACGTCTCCGATTGTCACGAACAAAGGCACTTTGACCACGGCGCCGGAACTTAGTGTCGCAGGCTTTGTGCCACCCTGCGCCGTGTCGCCTTTAAGGCCTGGGTCAGTGTCGACTACCTCAAGTTCGACAAAATTTTGCGGAGTGACCGAGATCGGCGCATCGTTCCATAGAACAATCGTGTAAATGTCTTCTTCTTTTAGCCAGATTTTCGCATCAGTGATCGCAGACTCATCGGCAGCAATCTGCTCAAAGCTGCCATCGGTTTTCATGAAATGCCAAAATTCACCGTCCGTGTAAAGGTATTGCATATCAGTTTCCATGACATCAGCACCCTCAAGGGATTCGCCTGACTTATAAGTGCGTTCCCACACACGGCCGTTCTTGAGGTTACGCATTCTAACGCGATTGAATGCCTGCCCCTTGCCCGGCTTAACGACCTCGTTCTCGAGGATAGAGCAGGGCTCGCCATCGATTAAGACCTTAAGCCCGCTCTTGAATTCGCTAGTAGAAAAAGTCGCCATGGTGTCTCCGTGTGAATGATCTCAGTGTTATGATCGGTAAATGCGCACGCCTAGTTTAACAATAATCGGGTCGGATGTGCCGCCGTCGTGGCAGCAAATGTTATCCGATCTGATCACCGATCCCCAAGAGCTGCTTACGCTTTTGCGTCTCGATGCTCGCGAGAAACCGCTTGGGTTGCTTGCGGCGGAACAATTCCCATTGAAGGTCCCGCGATGGTTTGTCTCACGCATCGAGCCAGGGACTTGGAAAGACCCCATTTTGCGCCAACTATGGCCGTCGGTGGAAGAACAGATCGATGCCCCATCTTACGTCGTTGACCCGCTCCAGGAATCTCGTTTCAACCCGGTGCCCGGTCTGCTCCACAAATACACGAGCCGCGTGCTTCTCACCGCAGCGCCGCACTGCGCGGTACACTGCCGATATTGCTTCCGACGTCACTTTGACTACCAAGGCAATGCGCCCAGCCGCAGCGACTGGCAAGCAGCGTTCACCCATATTGCCGCCGACGCGCGAATCGAAGAGGTGCTACTGAGCGGCGGCGATCCGCTGGCGCTTTCGAATCGCCAGATCGGGTGGCTACTAGAGCAACTCGAGGCTATTCCCCACATCAACACGGTGCGCATTCACACCCGCATGACAATTGTTTTGCCGCAGCGCATCGATGCCGAACTCACCTCAATGCTCGCAGCCTCGCGGCTGAACATTGTGCTGGTATCACACGCTAACCATGCCCGTGAGCTGAGCGAAGAAAGTGACGCTGCATTTAGGCTGCTAGCGTCAAGTTTCGTCACTCTGTTAAATCAGTCGGTGATTTTAGCTGGCGTTAATGACAGCAGCGACACGCTTATCGCATTAAGTAAAGCGCTGTTTGCGCAAGGGGTGCTGCCGTATTATCTGCACCTGCCGGACGCGGTCGCAGGTACAGCGCACTTCGACGTGCCTATTCCCCGCGCTCAGGCGCTGGTCGCCGACATGCAAGCACAGCTGCCGGGCTATCTTGTTCCAAGGCTGGTTCGCGAAGAACCTGGCAATGACTCGAAAACGCGCTACGCCTAACCAAACTCTTGCAGAATTCGCTACCGCGGCCGACAGCATAGATGCCCCTAGTTTCCAAAATAAAACCCTGGCAGTGAGCGAAACCCGTGAGTGAAACCGACGCATTAGACAATGACTACGACCTGACCGAACAGCAAAAGCGTGGTGAAAAAGTCGGCTCAAGTTTTACGCTCGCGGTCTGCCTGCTGCTCATACTTGGCATGTGCGCATTCTGGCTCGTAAACAACTACAACACGCAGAATCTGCTGCGCCAGCAGGCCGATCAGCTCGGCATCACGGTCGCAGAGCAGACGGCGCTGCAGATGACCGAGTTCGTTCTCGCTAACGACCGCGTCAGTATGAACGTGGTCTTAGGAGAGCTGATTCGCGGCACCTCGATCGCCGAACTCGCTATCGTCAACATCGATGGCCAAGTGATCGCAATTGCGGCACAGACCCTGCCCGAGCCAGAGGCGTTCATCCCCCTGCCTGTCGCACTCAGCCGCGAGCGCGCCGAGTACGAGGTGCCGATAAGCCTGCAAGGCGCAACCGCCGGTTCGGTGCGCCTTGTGCTCGACCTCAGCCCAATCGAGGTTGCGACCATCAATAATCTGCTCATGGTTGCAGGCATCGCAATCGTTCTGACCTTGATGGCGATTGTTCTCACCACCACTTATTTCAGCTATCTAGTCAGCTTCCCGATTAGTCTGCTTGCGCAGTCGCTCGCCGACATCCGTAATGGCGAAATCGAGCCCTGCATCGAGCCCGACGGCGACGACGAGGTCGCGCGTGCGATTCGGCAATACAACCAAACCGCCGAATTCCTCGCCCAAAACACCTTTCTCAATCGCTTTTCGCAGGCGCTTCCCGAATTTGAGCCAGACCGCTATACCGAGCCGGGAAGACAGGGGGTCGCGGTGTTGTGCATTAAGATGTCGAATTTCAACTACCTCGGGTCAACACTGGACGAAGACCTTTTTATCAACCTGCGCAACAAGTATTACTTTTTCGCGGGCAAGGTCAGCGAGATGTACAACGGCGTGGTGAATTCATGTACAGAAGAGGAAGTGGTCATTCACTTCGGTGAATCGCCGCTAGAGGAAGAGCAGGCGTTCTATGCGATTTGTGCAGGGCAGCTGTTTCTGCGACTGATCGAGGAGATTAATCAGCCTTCGCTTCCAGCGCTTGCAGAGATAGAGGAAGAGGACGACCCACTTCACTGGAAACCTGCGGCGCAGCTCGAGCGAGAGCGCAAAATCGCACAAGAACAGCACGAGCGCATGGCGGCTGCCATCGGTCAGCTAGGGGCAAAGTTTACGCTCGCTGCGCACAGCGGTTCTATGCTTCGCGGCATCTACTCACCGATCACTCATGCGACCAATTCGCTGAGCGGTGTGACGCTCGATCAAGCACGTGCTCTGTGCAATGAAGCTCCCAATAATGCCCTTTTAATAAGTGAGCCGTGCTACGAAGCGGCAGGTGACGGCCTCCGGTTAGACGCGCATGCCTACTTAGACCTCGAGTCTAGCCCTTTCGATTTCGAGGCGTATCTGAGCCTCGAGCCCCTGTCGGACTACAGACTCCTGCTTGACCGTCAGGCGCATCAGCTGATCGCACTGTGGTCACAGGAGCCTCTCACTAACTAGTCCTCTGAGTCGCCAGACTTGGCGGCCTTTGGCACCACTTCAATCGAATCGACATTCTGGAAGCCACGCGGCAACTTGTTGCCACGGCGGCCACGTTCACCGGCGTAGTGTTCAAGATCTGCAGGTCGCAGATTGTGGTGACGCTTCCCAGCATGAATGGTGATTGAGTCTTGCGCACCCAGAACCGCGAGCGCGACGACAAACTCGACACGGTCTGCGACGCGGGCGGGCGGTATGCCGAGAATCTTATTGCCTTTGCCCTTGGCGAGTCGCGGCAATTCACGCAACGGGAACATGAGCATGCGTCCTTCGTTACTGATCGCAACAATCAGGTCTTCGTCGTAGTTCGTGACTTCGAGAGGCGGCATCACCCGCCCGCCCTTTGAAGGCTTTAACACCGCCTTACCCGCTTTGTTTTTACTAACAAGGTCACCCAGCTTGCCGACGAAGCCATAGCCGCCGTCGCTTGCCAGCAGCACGTCTTTATTGTCGTCCCCGATCAACACGCCCTCAAAGGTCGCACCCGAGGGCGGATTCACTTTGCCCGACAAAGGCTCACCCTGCCCGCGGGCCGATGGCAATGAGTGTGCGGCGACTGAATAGGTTCGCCCGGTAGAGTCAAGGAAGATAGCTAACTGGCTGCTCTTGCCCGTCGCTGCCTGCTTAAAGCTGTCGCCCGATTTGTATTGCAGACCCGCAGCGTCGACCTCGTGGCCCTTCGCTGCGCGGACCCACCCTCGTTCGGACAGCACGACCGTTACAGGCTCTGCAGAGACTAACTCTGTCGCAAGGAATGCCTTCGCCTCGCCACGCTCAACAAGCGGCGTACGACGGTCGTCGCCGTATTTATCGGCGTCGGCTTGTATCTCTTTTTTGATGAACGTTTTAAGGCGCGTATCCGAGCCCAGAAGTCGTTCGATGGTATCGCGCTCGGCGTCAAGCTCGCTCTGCTCTCCGGTAATCTTAATTTCTTCGAGTTTAGCTAACTGACGAAGTTTGAGTTCGAGAATCGCTTCGGCCTGCCGCTCGCTAATATTAAACGCCGCGATGAGGGCAGGTTTAGGCTTGTCCTCGGTGCGCACAATCTTGATGACCTCGTCGATGTTGAGATAGGCGACGAGCAACCCTTCGAGGATATGGAGGCGATCGATAATTTTATCGAGACGGAACTGAAGACGCCGACGCACAGTCGTTGTGCGGAACTGCAACCATTCGACCAAAAGCGATCGCAGATCTTTGACCTGAGGCCGCTTGTTAATGCCAATCATATTGAAGTTGACGCGGTAGTTCTTCTCGAGATCGGTCGTCGAGAATAGGTGCAGCATAACGGCATCGATATCGACGCGGTTCGACTTGGGCACAATAACAATTCGCGTCGGATTTTCGTGATCCGATTCGTCGCGCAGATCGACGATCATCGGCAGCTTTTTCTTTTGCATTTGAGCTGCGATCTGCTCTAGCACCTTGGCGCCAGAAACCTGAAAAGGCAGTGCCGTCACAACAATTTCGTCGCCCTCAGATACGTACACCGCGCGTGCTTTAAGTGAGCCACGGCCGCTACGATACATCGCCTCGATTTCGCTCTTCGGCGTAATCAACTCTGCTTCGGTAGGGTAGTCGGGGCCCTGAATAATCTCGCAAAGGTCTTCGAGCGTTGCCTTGGGTCGCTCGAGCAGGTGAATAGCCGCGTTAGCCACCTCGCGCAGATTGTGCGGCGGAATATCAGTTGCCATGCCGACTGCAATGCCGCTGCCGCCGTTGAGTAACACATTCGGCAAACGCGCAGGCAGCATTTCGGGCTCGTCCATCGTGCCGTCGAAATTGGGTTTCCAGTCGACTGTGCCTTGCCCTAGCTCGCCGAGTAACACGTCGGCGTAGCCTTGAAGGCGCGATTCGGTATAGCGCATCGCTGCGAAGGATTTCGGGTCGTCCGGCGACCCCCAGTTGCCCTGCCCGTCGACCAAGGGATACCGATAGCTGAACGGCTGAGCCATCAATACCATCGCCTCGTAACAGGCAGAATCGCCGTGCGGGTGGAACTTGCCGATCACGTCGCCGATAGTCCGCGCCGACTTCTTAAACTTGGCCGAGGCCTTCAGGCCAAGCTCGGACATCGCATAAATTATGCGGCGCTGCACTGGCTTGAGCCCGTCTCCCAAATTAGGAAGTGCGCGGTCATTGATGACATACATCGAGTAATTCAAATACGCGCTTTGCGTATAGCTCTTGAGCGGAATCTGCTCGATGCCTTCGTCGTTAATAATAATCTCTTCGTTCATTCGGTTTCTCTGGTTTTGTCTTTAATCGCCCGCTTAAGAGCTGGCGAGATCAGCCGCATCGCCACTCGTCTCGAGCCACGATTTGCGATCGGCGGCGCGATTTTTGGCGAGCAGCATGTCCATCGCCTCAAAGGTGCCGTTTTTATCAGTCTTGCTAGCCGCATCCTCGAGCGTAAGCTGCACGAGACGGCGGGTGTCGCGCGCCATTGTGGTTTCACGAAGCTGTAACGGGTTCATCTCGCCCAACCCCTTGAAGCGCTGCACGTTGACTTTGCCATTGGGCTTTTCGGCTTGGAGACGGTCGAGAATCGAGTTTTTCTCATTCTCGTCTAGAGCGTAATAAACTTCCTTTCCCATATCGATTCGGAACAGCGGGGGCATCGCCACATACACGTGACCCGCCTCGACAACGGGGCGGAAATGCTGCACGAAAAGCGCGCACAGCAGCGTTGCAATGTGGAGGCCGTCGGAATCGGCGTCGGCGAGTATGCAAATCTTGCCGTACCGCAGGCCACTGATGTCGCTGCTGGCGGGATCGACGCCGAGCGCGACAGCAATATCGTGCACCGCCTGCGAGGCTAAGATTTCGCTAGAGTCGACTTCCCACGTATTAAGAATTTTTCCTCGCAGCGGCATGATCGCCTGGAATTCGCGATCACGTGCCTGCTTCGCCGAGCCTCCCGCCGAGTCGCCCTCAACCAAAAACAGCTCACCCGCCATCACATCTTGAGTCGAGCAATCGGCGAGCTTGCCCGGCAAGGCTGGACCGGAAGTGATTTTCTTGCGCGCGACTTTTTTACTCGCCTTGAGGCGGCTTTGGGCGTTACTGATACACAGCTCGGCGATCGCCTCGGCCTCGCTTGTATGCTGATTGAGCCAAAGACTGAAGGCGTCCTTGACTACACCCGCGACGAATCCAGCGGTCTGCCGCGACGACAGACGCTCTTTAGTCTGACCGCTAAATTGGGGATCAAGGATTTTAGACGACAGCACGAAACAACAGCGTTCCCAGATGTCATCGGGAGTGAGTTTTATGCCCCGCGGGAGTAGGCTGCGGAACTCGCAAAACTCTCGCAGTGCCTCGAGCAAGCCTGTGCGCAGGCCGGCCACGTGAGTGCCACCCTGCGCTGTAGGGATTAGATTCACATAGCTTTCGGCCATGATCTCGCCGCCCTCGGGTAACCACTGGACAGCCCAGTCGACGCCCTCTCCGTTTTGACTCACCGAGCCCGAAAAAGGCTCGGCTGGCAGGGTCTCGTCGTCGCCGGTCGCTTGACGAAGATAGTCGATTAGACCATCTTCAAAACACCATTCTTCGCTCTGCGCTTTGTCTTCTGACACCGTATTGTCAATAAACTTAACGAGCAGTCCGGAGCACAGCACCGCTTTCGCGCGCAGAACGTGTTTCAGGCGGGGGATGGACACCCGCGGGGAGTCGAAATACTTGCCATCCGGCAAAAATTTCACCGTGGTGCCAGTATTGCGCTTGCCCACCGTATCGATCTGCGTAAGCTCGGTTGCCTTATAGCCATCGGCAAAGCGCATGGAATACACGTTGCCGTCGCGTCGAACAATGACCTCGAGGTGTTTTGACAGCGCGTTGACAACCGACACCCCTACGCCATGCAGACCGCCGGAATATTGGTAGTTGCTGTTAGAAAATTTACCGCCTGCATGAAGTTTAGTGAGAATCAGCTCAACGCCGCTCACGCCCTCTTCTTTGTGGATATCGACAGGCATGCCGCGGCCGTCGTCTTCGACCTCGACCGAGCCGTCTTTATTGAGTGTCAGTGTGAGGGTTTTGGCGTGTCCGGCAAGTGCTTCGTCGACACTGTTGTCGATGACCTCTTGCACCATATGGTTGGGGCGCGTGGTGTCGGTATACATGCCGGGACGTTTGCGCACGGGGTCGAGTCCGGAAAGGACTTCGATCGCGTCGGCGTTATAGGTGTTGCTCATGCAGTTTTCTCTGGTGTTCTGGCAGGATAGTATTCTATCGCGCTTTAGTCGCAGTTCTTGATAGCAAAAACGCGAAGAGTTCAGGTAGTTCGACGTCAAAGCCTTGGTAGCTGTGGTCGCCGCCCTCATGGATCTTCAGGCGCGACCCGGCGTACTTGGCCACCGCCTCTCTATAGTCTAACGTCTCGTCGCCAGTTTGCAGCATCACCAGAAAATTCTCGGGCACAGCCAGCCTGTCGACCTCGATAGCGAGCAACTCCTGCATCTGTGAGTCAGTTACGACATGCACCGCATTGGTGTGGTAATTGCGCTGCTCACCCAAGTAATCACGCAGCAGCACATAAGGCCGCACCGCAGGATTAATCAGCGCAGCACGCAGCCCGTAGTCATTCGCCAAATGGGTCGCGTAATACCCCCCTAGAGAGCTTCCGATAAGCACCGCGCTGCCAGCGCGCGCGATTCCTGCCTCGAGCCGCTCGCGGAGCATTGCGATAGTAGCGGCAGGGCCTTCGGTGAGCGCGGGAATGTCTATCTCGATGCCTTGCTTCTGACAGTAAGTAAGTGTTTGCTTCGCTTTAACCGATTGCGGCGAGCTAAGAAAGCCATGCAAGTAAAGCACATACGGGGGCTTAGCAGGAGTAATAACGGATGCAGTGTTAGTCGGCGCAAACGTGCCAGCCGCCACCCGCTCCACGCCAGTCTCGACAGCACCATCGGGATGCAGCTTAAGCCAGCGAAACCCCGGCTGAGAGGTTACGAACTGCGTATCGATGGCGAAGTCCTCGGCCTGCGGGGCAAACTGCGCAGAGGTCGAAGGCGTCCCGAATACTTGCACCCTTCCAGCCACACAGGCGAAGTCATGGTGAATATGTCCGTGAATCAGCGCACGCGCACTCGAGTATTTGTTGAGCCTACTGAGTAGCTCGCACCCATTGGTGAGGTTAATCGTGTCCATCCACCTCGCGCCGGTACGCAGCGGATTGTGGTGAACACAGATGAGTGCATACTCACTGACGGCGTCTGCTGCGGCTAGCTTAGCCTCTAGCCGCTGAAGGCTTTCGTTATCAATCGCGCCCTGCTCTGCCCCTAGCACCTGCGAGTCGAGCAGAATAACGTGCCACTTGCCCAGCCTGAGGGGCTGCGCTTCGTCGTCCGCACAGTGCTGCATCATCGCTGCATCGTCATGGTTGCCGGGAAGCCAGCGTAAGGGAATGTGTGGCTGCGACACTATTTCACGAAACCGTTGGTACGACGCCTTGCTGCCATCTTGCGAAAGATCGCCGGTAGCGACGACCGCGTCCGGCGCCTCGAATGATTGCGCGAGCGCTGCGACGGCCTTCAGAGAATCGGTCGTGTTAATTCCCCTCATGCACGCGGCGGGATCGGCACTAAGATGCGAGTCAGTAAACTGGAAAACGGTGTAGGTGCGTGGCGCGGCCATTAGGCTGGTGTCGTTGTGTCGCCAACCCAGACGGTCTCGGCGCTTTGGCCAACAGTAAGACAGTGAGAAAGCCATTCGCCCAAAAACTGATTAACTTGTCCCTTTTCATCGGGCTGATACATCTTGGCATTGGGCTGGGGATAGCGTACCTGCAGATTTTTATGTCCTTGATAGGACACAACTTCGGCCGTGCTCGCATCGTGATACACGCGGATGAGCATCGAAGGATTTGTCATCCACTTGCGCAGCACCGGCCGCTGCACGATTTCGAGCGTGGTAGTGTATTTGAAGGCCTCAAGCACCGTGATCTCGACGGTCACCGGCTCTGTGGCAAGGTCGGCGAGCGTGAACACAGAGCGCATGCCCTCGAGCGCCTTTTCGGATTGGACCGGCATGTCTCGCCCAAGACTCGCGAAATCACGCTGCCGATGCGCCGCGAGCACAGGCATAAGCCGCAGCAGACGAATGTAATTAGCATCACACTCCGCCATCTGCTTGATTAGGTCTATGCTATAACGATTTTTCGGCATTTCACTTCCAGGAATCTTCGAGCTGCGGCTGATTAATCTGTAACCACTGCAGCGCGATAATCGACATTGCGTTATTAATCTCGCCCGAGGCGACTTTTGCAAGAGCATCGGCGAGGCTAAGCACAACCACTTCGATGTCTTCGTGCTCGGTAGCGAGCCCAAATATCCCACCCGCTTGCGACGCGTCTACACGCCCGCAGAACAGCGTAATACGCTCATTGCTAATGCCCGGGCTGTTGTAATACTCGCAGATCTGCACGAGATTCTGCGGCGTCATGTTCGCTTCTTCGCGACTTTCGCGTGCAGCTACTTCGATAGGCGCCTCGCCGGGCTCAACCATGCCGGCAACTAACTCGAGCAGCCACGGGTCTTGACCTTCATCGAGCATACCGATGCGAATTTGCCGCACCAGCACAACCTTCTGCTGCAGGGGATCGAATAACAGTACGCCGACGGCTCGAGGTCTGAGCAGCAGTTCGCGAGTCATCACGTCGCTCAAGCCACCCGCGAACAGCGAGTGTCGCAACCTTAATCGGTCGACCCGCAGGAAACTGTCGAACAGCGTCTCACGCTGCTCGACTTCGATCTGATAATTAGACTGAGTAATAACGTTAATCGCGCGCAGTCACTTCTAAAAGATGAAAACCAAACTGCGTCTTAACCGGTCCCTGTAGCGAGCCGACGGGAGCGCTAAACACCACTTCGTCGAACTCCTTAACCATCATGCCAGGACCGAAAGAGCCTAAATCGCCGCCCTGCGCTTTCGAGGGGCATGAAGAATGCGCCTTAGCGATTTCGGCAAAATCTTCGCCGCCGTCGATGCGTGTTTTAAGATCTAAGCATTCTTGCTCTGTCTGAACGAGAATGTGGCGAGCGCTTGCAGTTGTCATAGTGTTGTCCTTTCGTTAATTCGTGTTCGACGTCTTTATTTTCGAGCAGCCATTGTAGGGACGGCTCGGAAGGATGTACAGGCACACAAGCGCCGCAATCTAAGCTATAATTTGCGAATTATCTCCGCAGGATCACCCATGGCTTTTTCAGACCCCGCGCCTCGCAGGCACGTGCACACCCGAGCAATTCACTACCGCGGCTACGAACGCGACGATGGCTTATGGGATATCGAGGCGCACATGACAGATACAAAAACGTATCAGTTTCGAAACGATTGGCGCGGCGAAGTTAAAGTAGGCGAGCCGTTACACGAGATGTTGTTACGCGTCACTATAGACGACAGTTTCACGATAAAAGACATTGAGGCCGCAACCGAACACAGCCCCTTTGAGATGTGCCCCAGCATTACGCCCAACTACAAAAAAGTGATAGGTATTCAGATGGGCCGCGGCTGGCGCCAAAAGGTGCGCATGCAGGTTGGCGGCACCAACGGCTGCACACACCTCACCGAACTTCTCTACCCGATGGCCACCGCCGCCATGCAAACCATCTGGCCGCTAATGAAACATCGTCAGAACAAAGCCGACTCGCATATCGAGCCATCGGACAAACGCCCCGGCGTTATCGATACCTGTCACGCGTGGGCGGCTGATTCGCCGGTGGTGAAGATGAACGCGCCGAAGTTTTACACGGGTGAGTAGAGGAGCGCTGTAGACCTAACAGAGCTCACGGTTTACCTCCTTCGCGGTAGGGTAGTTCATCGAGGGGTTCATCTAACAGACAATGACAAAATGAGGCTATTCACACTCTGGAAGGAGCTCGTGTTGTCTTCACGTTAAAAGGCTTAGTGAGACGGCGACTGCTCTCTAAAACAGAACAAAAAACCGCGCGCCGCGTCCCTTGCGGCCATTGGCGTTGCCGGTATCCTCGTCGTTGTCGCGTCATTGTTCGGTCTTCCCTGGATTGTCGCGGCCACTGTGCACTCACTCAATCATGTGAAGAGTTTGTCTACCGAGGTGAAAGTGGCAGAAGGCGCTCCGCCTTCGAGCGTGTGACGGCGCTCGATGAGCACTAATTACTGAATTCTTCTTGAGGATAAAGGCGCATTCGGATTGCCGAATGCGCCTTTTTTAGTGGTTTATCGCTACTTATAAAACTTAGGAAAAACCACGCCGATAGCAACGCCTTCGACATCGATACGATTCTCAGCTCGGATCGAGCCACCGTGATACTCGGCGATCAGCCGTGCAATATGAAGTCCCATGCCCAGATGCGGCTCTTTCTGCTTTTCTTGCGGACGCACCGAGATCATCGACTCGAAGACGCGGTCTTTCATCTCCTCGGGTAGGTATGGCCCTGCGTTGGAGACGCGCACGAGAATGTGATCGCGAAGGGTTCGACAGTGAAACACGATTGGCTGATCTGGGTAGGAGAATTCAACGGCATTAGCCGCAAGCTTATCGAGAAGTTGGGCGATGTACTCAGGAACACCGTTGATGTACATCTTTTCGTCCGCGGTTGCGAGCTCAAATTTTGACTCTGGGTAGGCAAGCTTATAGCCTTCGACACAGCCGTAAACTACGGCGTTAACATCCATCTTTTCTTTGTCGGATGTCTCTAACATCTGCTCTAGGCGCGTCGCCTCGCTCATGCTCGTGAGAATCAAGTTGAGTCGATTTATTCCCTCTTCTGCACGAGCAACATAAACGGCGGTTTCGGAATCGTTGCTGTTCATGGACAGATTCTCGATCGAACTACGAACAACAGTGACTGGTGTACGTAGCTCATGCGATAAGCGAGAAGACATATTCTCGAGATAGCTCGTATATTGTGACAAGCGTTCTACAATGCTTGCAAAACTTCGTGAAAGATCGCCGATCTCATCAGAGTTTCTTGACGGGATCATGGTATTTTTTACCCTGCCCGAATCGTCGATTATACGCTCGGCTTGGTTGCGAAGTGAGCGAATTCGCGTCGAAATTCTTGAAGCGAATAAGAAGAGCCCAAGCACAACTACGATCATTACGGCGAGAATGGTATTAAACAGGGTCTCGAGCGCTTGATTGCGGAAGGTGCGCAGTCCGTTCATGTTTTGGTCGACGACCACCGCGCCGAGAATTTCGCCATCGGCGAGAATAGGGTGAGCTGCCTCTAGCAGCCGAGTCTGGGTGTTCGCAAGCGACCGAAACTGAGTAACAGCCTCACCTTGCAACGCGGCATCGATGTGTGCGCCCTCGCGTGTAACGCCAGAGTAGAGTTCATCAATGAAATCATTGCTGGGTTTTGTCAGTATCTGGTAGTAAACAGGATTGAGAATTTTCTCCTGAATAAACGCAAAAACAGGGTTGCTCGACTGCAGCCCACTGGGCGGCATGAGAGTGATGCCCGTTGCGGTTTGAATATCGCCCACGGTCAGCAAGACTCGCCCATTGCGATCGACTACTTGAATGCGCGCGTTCACATGCCCCATACCGGCGACGATACGATCGATTTCGGGCGTGGGGAGTCTTAGCGAACCGAGGTCGCTTATGGTCGCGGTGTCATAGGTTGCGATCGCGGTAGTCACGGCGCGGGTTTCCGGATCATCCACGTCGAACAAGGCAAAGCCCAACCTCGAGCCGAGCATGTCGAAGGGAATCTGCAACTCGATCTCATAACCCTCATCCGTTTCATACCACTGGCCGCTTATGCGCTCTTCGTGAACCGGGTTACTAAAATTTTCATCAACCGAAAATGGGTATAAGAATTCGGGCTCGTGGGGCGCGACGATGTAGTTTTTAACTTCGTTGCCCTCGCGGTTTAGCATTGAAATACGTAAAAAATCAGAACGATTGACACGCAGGCTATCGCGACTGCGGTAAACGATTGCGTCGTCGCGCACCTTAAAATAGGCGTAGAGCGAGCCGTTGTGTGAACCCACCATGGTGCGATAGCTAAGCGTGTCCTCTCGCCCGTAATAGCGCGAAGGATTAACCGTTGTGCGCAAGTAAGCGCTGTCATCGTAGGCAACTTCGTAACGTTGGTATTCGCCCCAATCGACCAGCGAGCCGTCGTTTAACGACAGCGCGGAAAAGATCGGGTAAACATAGAGGTCTTCGGTGCGCCGCGCAGGCTCGTAACTCCCTTCGTCGAATAGTTCGGGTCGCTCGTTCAGTGCAGTGGCGAGTGCCTGCGCGGTGCCCAACACGGTTTGCTCTTGGCCGCGTCGCAGATACTCTTCCATTTCAAGAATGTATTGATACCCTAACCACGGAATAACAAGCAGAAACGCGGACATAAAAACGAGTTTGGAGCGAATGCCAAAAGGGTTCCTGCTGACTTGCACACTCACGCTAGGCGGCCTCGTCGGTTATGTTCCAACGATATCCCATGCCGTAAACGGTTTCTATGCAATCGAAGTCTTCGTTTATGAGCAAAAACTTTTTGCGAATGCGTTTGACGTGCGAGGTGATCGTGCTGCCGTCGACGAATATTTTTGATTCTTGCATGAGCACCTGACGGCTTTTCACATGGCCTGGGAATTTCGCGAGTGCATGCACCATCCAAAATTCTGTAACGGTGAGGCCAATCGGATGCCCATCGTAGGTCACGGTTAAGCGACCGATGTCGAGAACCAGTTTACCGCGGTGGAGTAAGCTCTCAGGCGAAGGCGGTTGATCGATAACATCTTGACGGCGGAAAAGCGCAGCGATGCGGGCGGTGAGATGTGGCAGACTGATATCTTTAGTGAGGTAGTCATCGGCGCCCATGCGTAAGCCGCTCACCGTATCGAAATCGTTGTCGCGCGCGGTGAGAAAGATAATGGGCAGGGTTTCCGACATCGACCGCAGCGCCTGACAGAGGGTAAATCCGCCATCGATTTCATTCTCTAGACCGATGTCGATAATGGCGAGATTGGGCAGGCGCATATCGAACGCCGCCATCGCGTCTTTACGATTGGCGTAGGTCTGCACTTCGTAACCTTGCTTACGCAGCACATCTGCGTAGTTTTCTCGGATTGCGGCTTCGTCTTCGACGATCGCGATACGTCTACTCATTTCGCACTCTCGTTAGTTATTTTCTAGGATGGCCGCGACTATACCCGAATCCACGACCGGCGCGCAGCGCATTCCTACGGCTTGTAGCAATTGCCACTATTTTGCCATATTTAATCAGCAACAAACCCCCCGAAGCAGCGTGTTTGGTTACAAAGTGCAGGTTTAATGCTCCCATCGAAAAAGGAAAGTTTGACGGAGATGCTATGAATGACCTGCGACTCGTTATAGGTAATAAAAACTACTCATCGTGGTCACTCGCCCCGTGGCTGCTTCTCAACATGCACGATGTCGAATTCGAAGAGATCCAGGTCGCGTTGTATCAAGATAACACCGCCGAGAAGCTGGGTCCTTATTCTCCGTCGCTCAAGGTGCCCGTTGTGCAGCATCACGACGTGACTGTGTGGGATTCGCTGTCGATCTGTGAATACCTGTCCGAAGAAGTGCTGCTCGGCGCGGGTTGGCCTGCAGGTGCCAAGCGTCGTGCGACGGCGCGGTCAGTAAGCGCCGAAATGCACTCAGAGTTCCCTAACCTGAAACGAGACTGGCCGATGAACTGCTCTGCAAAGGTAGCGATGAAGCCGTCGGACGCCCTGCGCGATGAAATCGCCCGCATCGATGCTATATGGAGCTGCTGTCGTCGCCGTTACGGCGAAAATGGCCACTACCTTTTTGGTCGCTTCTCGATTGCCGATTGCTATATGGCATCGGTTGCAATCGTTTTCGAAAGCTACGGCGCCGAACTCAGCGCCGAGGCTAATGCTTATAAAGAAACGCTACTGGATAATCCATTCGTGCAAAAATGGATACTTGCAGGTCAGCAAGAAGAACGCGAAGCGCAAGGTGAGCGAATCAAGCTCACCAGCGTCGGCTAAGGACTAACTCGTCCGTGCAGGCAACACGTCCCGCAATTTGTCTGCCATTTCGAGGATAGCGGTCTCGGTCGTTGTCCAATCAATACAAGCATCGGTCACCGAGACCCCATATTTGAGCTCACTCAGGTCTTTCGGAATGCTCTGATTACCCGCATTGATGTTGCTTTCGATCATCACGCCGATAATCGACTGATTACCCTCCATGATCTGATGGGTAACATCTTTCAAAACCAGCGGCTGCACATTCGGGTCTTTATTTGAATTCGCGTGGCTGCAGTCGATCATAATATTGTTGTTAACACCACCCTCTAGCAGCGCATGCTCGCACTGAGCAACATGCACGCTATCGTAATTAGGGCCGTTGCTACCACCTCGCAGCACGACGTGCCCGTACGGGTTGCCCTTAGTCTCAACAACCGAGACCTGCCCTTTGCTGTTTATGCCGAGGAATCGATGCGGGTTAGACACTGACTGCATCGCGTTTACTGCGACGGTCAAGCCGCCGTCGGTGCCATTTTTAAATCCGACAGCCGAGGACAAGCCAGACGACATTTCGCGGTGCGTCTGCGATTCGGTTGTGCGCGCGCCGATGGCTGACCACGAAATAATATCTTGCATATACTGCGGTGAAATCGGGTCGAGCGCTTCGGTAGAAGTGGGCAGACCGATGTCGACGATGTTGAGCAGCAACTCTCGTCCTTTGCGGAGTCCCTCTTCTATCTTAAATGAATCGTCTAGATAAGGATCGTTGATAAGGCCTTTCCAACCGATCGAGGTGCGCGGTTTTTCGAAATAAACGCGCATAACGATATAGAGTGTATCGGCGACTTTGTCGGCCAGGCCCTTGAGCCTGCGGGCATAGTCGAGCGCGGCCTCGGTATCGTGGATCGAGCAAGGGCCTACTACTACAAATAGGCGAGGGTCTTTACGATCGAGAATATCGAAGATCGTCTGCCGTGCGGCAACGACTGCATCGAGTGTTTCCCCTTCGAGTGGCAACTCGGACTTGAGCTGCTCTGGGGTGATGAGCGCCTCGTTAGAGGCAATATTCAGATTATCGCTTTGCATGGTATTCACTTTGAGAAGGTCGGCAATAATAGCAAATAGGTGCCGACTAGCAATGCCTTTTATTTGGTCGAGTTTTAGCTGTGGTGACCGAAAACCTAGCAACCACGTCATTATTCCGGAGTAGTCTCAGTGCATATTAGTCAAACCTTCGATGGCGGCAACATTGAAGTCGTCAGCGCCGAATCCGCCTCCGACATTCGGCTCAACATTCGGCACGACAAAGACTCAGAGTTCTATCAGTGGTTCTATTTTAGGCTCAGCGGCGCGCGCGGCGTGGCCTGCACCCTCAAGATCCTTAACGCCGCCGGCGCCGCCTACCCAAAGGGCTTCGAGGACTATCGTGTTGCCTATTCCTATGACCGACAACACTGGCATCGCTGGCCAACGGCGTTGATCGACGGTGAGCTGACTATCAAGATTACACCTGAACAAGATTCACTTTATTTCGCCTACTTTACGCCGTATTCCATGGAGCGCCATGCAGATCTTATCGCCCGCAGCCTGCAGTCGCCGCGGTGCAGCCTCGAGGTACTCGGGCAGAGCCTCGATGACCAAGACATCGACCTACTTACGATTAGCGGCGGCGGCAGCGAACCAACCAAGCAGTGCTGGCTAATCGCGCGCCAGCACCCCGGCGAGACGATGGCGCAGTGGTGGATGGAGGGCGCGCTGGAATGGCTGCTCGACGCCGAGAACGAGCACAGCCGCGCGCTACTCGAGCGCTGCACATTCTATGTTGTGCCCAATATGAACCCCGACGGGAGTCGCCGCGGGCATCTGCGCACCAACGCCGCGGGCCGCAATCTGAACCGAGAGTGGGCAGACCCGTCGCCGGACTCGGCGCCCGAAGTCTTTGTAGTACGTGAGGCGATGGCGCGAAAGGGCGTCGACTTCTTCCTCGACGTACACGGCGACGAATCATTGCCGTATTGTTTTATCGCAGGCGTGGAAGGACTCGCCAAATGGAATGAGCAGTCGCAGGCGCAGTTAGATTTTTACAAGAACAGGCTAGCCGCGCTCAATCCCGATTTCCAGACCGTCGTGGGCTATCCGCCTAAAGCACCCGGTGAGGCCAATCTCACCATGGCGGGTGGTCACGTCGGCGAGCGCTACGGCTGCCTGTCGATGACACTCGAAATGCCCTTTAAAGACACAACCGCGACGCCCGACGAGAGCGTCGGCTGGAACGGGCCGCGCAGCAAAACGCTCGCGCACTCCTGCTTGCTCGCCATTGGAGACTATTTCGACAGCGTGGTGAGTGAGTAACCTTTCGCTGGGGCAGCCGTTTTAGAGATAGCGATGATTACCTCACTGTTAAATTGTAGCTTTTGGTAACACTGTGTAGAATGCCGCTTCGATTATCGATCCTACTCAAGGCAATAGATTATGGGACGAATAGCTCAACTCGCCGGCGCAGTAGCTCTTACTGCGATGACCGCATCACTAAGTCAGCTCAGCCACGCCGCAGACGATCTCTACGACGTTTTAGCGCTAGCGCTCGAAAACGATCCAACGCTGCGGCAAGCCGAAGCAACCTACCGCGCGAATCGCGAAAACATGATTCAGAGTCGAGCATCCCTATTGCCCAGCCTTAACGCCACCGGCAATACGACTCGCTCAACGTTTGGTCCCTCCAATGAGGTTCGCGGGATAAATCAGTTTACTGGCCAACTCCAAGTTCAGCCGGCGCACAGCTTTAAGCCGGGCGTAAACAACCACGGTTGGGGCCTCAACTTAGGGCAAAGCATTGTCGATCTTGCCCAATGGTATGGTTTTCAAAGTGCACGTGCCGCCGACAAGGCCGCGGCAGTTAACCTCGCCGCTCAGGAGCAAGACCTGATCATGCGCGTGTCGATGGCGTATTTCGATGTATTGCGCGCCAGAGACCTCCTCGACACCAACATTCAAGAAGAAGAGGCTGCACTGCGTTCGCTTGACCAAACTCGTCAGCGGGAGGAAGTGGGACTCGTTGCAATCACCGATGTCTACGATGCGCAGGCCGCCTATGACCTGGCTCGCAACACGACCATTATCCAACAGGACCAGCTGCGCTCGAGTTACGAAGCGTTGGAAGCGATCACCGGTCAGCCCCATCCCGAGATAAAGCCTCTCGACGCAGAGTTTCCGATCGTAAACGCCGATGGCGCACTGATCGAGTGGGAGAATCAGGCCAAGGACAGCAGCCTCGCGATTGCGGCGGCCAAATTTACCTTAGACTCGCAGGAAAAGAATCTTAAGGCACGAAAGTCAGACCATCTGCCGACTATCGCCCTCGCCGGCAACTTTACCCACAGCGTATCTGATCCGCTATTCCAGCCCGGCATTGGCTTCGCAGTAGGTGGCGGTGCGTTCGATCGCACCTCGCTCGCCCTGAACCTCACTATTCCGCTTTACAACGGCGGTGCAGTGAACTCACGCAGACGCGCAGCTGAGTACAATGTGATCGCAGCGAAAGAGTCGCTCGAGTTTACCGAACGTCAGCTTACTCAGAACATTCGTAACGCCTACCGCCGAGTGAACACCGATGTGAAGGTGGTCGAGCAGCGCAATCAATCAATTCTCTCAGCCCAAACCGCGCTCGAAGCGACCGAGCTGGGCGCCGAAGTCGGAACCCGAAACATCGTCGAGGTATTACGTGCACGCGAAAATCTCTACCGTGCGCTCAGAAGCTATGCCGACGCCCGCTACACCTACATTCTCGATAGTCTTTTCTTAAAGCAAACTGCGGGCATCCTCACGCCACAGGATGTCATCGAATTGAACGAATGGCTAAACGAGAACTAGGGGCACACTAAGCACGGCAGGTTAGCTGGACGAGTAGAGAGTCAAAACGCAAAGCCTGCCCGCACGAGCTCGAAATGATAGCCCGCGCCGAAGCGCTACGCAGAGGAATCGCATTTTAGCCTCCTGTCGGCTACAATCTGCGCCAACTGCCAGATACCTCCGGCAAGAAATTGAATACCAGACTTAGATTAGGGACCAACTCAATGGCTACAATTACGATAGACGGCAAAGAATACGATACAGATAAGCTCTCAGACGAAACCAAAGCGCAGTTAGGCAGCCTACAATATGTGGACTCCGAGCTTGCTCGCCTCCAGGCCCAGGCCGCTGCCCTTCAGACTGCTCGTATTGCCTATGGCCGCGCACTTAAAGAGACGCTGGAAAATGGTTCTGCGCCTAAGCAAGAAGAAGTAGCCGTTGAAGGACTGGGCGATACGATTCAGTTCGACAAGTAGGCATACACGCTCTCGGTCTCTTTTTGAGCACGAAGCATAACGGCTGCTAGGTTTCTCCTCGCAGCCGTTTTTTGTGGTCTTGCGAAAATTAGCTACACTTGCCGTAAGCGCTGTCGCGAATGAAACTAACTGACGAAGGCTTGCGTCCTACTCCCTGGTGAGGCTTTGAGTTAGGCTTTGAGTTAGGCTTAAAGATAAGCGTAAAGAGACGTTTTAAGTTAGCCAGTAAAAGACCAAACCAGACTTTTAGTCCGCGAGAATAATGAGGTCACAAAACCGCCCCTGTTTACGGTTAGCGTGACAGCAATTGTGAGAAGCTGTTCAGCGATTTTCGTGCATAACTACTCATCAAAGGTAAAAAAATGAAACTTAAACAGCAGGTTACGAGCACTTCGGTGCGCGGCCAGTGCGGTGGCTGGTTACAGAAAATTCACCGAGTTTCTACCTTTCTTCTACTGGGCGCCTACGCGATTTCTCTTTTAGGGTCGCCGGTGAGTCTGGCACAGCAAAGCGACAGCGAAACTCGCGGACCACTAACCCTGTTTGCCGCAATCGACGCCGACGAGGATGCGCGCAATACAAACAACCGCCGTGAACTCCCCGGTGCCGGCGTCGGCGATGAAGCACCCGAATTCAGCTTGCTGGGCAGCACTCGCATCGGCGCTAGGCGCTCGGTACTGTTGCTGCATAAATCGGGGACGCCGATCTCTCTTCCTCTGACTCGGGGTAAAGGGACGCCTATTCCTAATCACGAAAGCTATACACTTCTAAGTTCGCCGGAAGGAGAGGTGGTGGTGCAGTACCCCAACTCGCGGCCCTGTCGTGCGTCAGAGACCCACGGCGTAAGCTGCAAGACGAGCAATCGAGCGATTCTTGCGCTCGCTGCTGCCGATCCCCTACCCCCACGCGCGACCGAGGAGTCGGTCGAGGGCGTTAATGACGACGCCGAGAGAGAAACTGAGCCACCACTTAATCCCTTTGAAGCGCTAAGGCAGCGCGCCGCGAACGGACAGGCTAACGCTGTCGTGAGCCCAGAGGACCAGCGCCGCTTTCGCCCTCGGCGTATTAACCCCGACCAAGTACCCGACGGTATGCGCGTAGTATCGACACCCTTCGGCGATCGCCTAGTCGATATTTGAGACCTGCATGACCACACCGCGCCTCTCGGCCTCGATCGTGACCTATCTCAGCCCGCCGGCTGAATTGCTGCGCCTGCTCGAATCGATCTGTGTGGCAATGGAGGCTGTGCGCAACAGCGAGGTGCGTGGTCGCGGTGTCGCCACTCTCGTCGTACATCTCATCGACAATGCCGAAATTCCGGAACTCGACGTGCGCCGTCTGGGTGTCGATAAGACGCGATTCACCCTCGCTGGAATAACACTGGTGCTGCATCAAGGCTGGGGAAATGTCGGCTACGGCCGCGGTCATAATCGCGTGCTGCCGCTGCTCGAGTCAGATTTTCATCTTATGCTAAACACCGATGTCGAGATCGCTCCCGATAGCTTGCTCAACGCGATCGACTACCTGGAGTCTGCACCCGACACAGTCCTGATAAGCCCTGCCGCAACCGACTTTCTCGGCAACAAGCAGCATCTGTGTAAATCCTACCCAAGTATTTTTATTTTTTGGCTGCGCGGTTTCGCGCCGCCATTTATTCGGCGCACCTTTGCCAAGCAAATGGCAGCCTACGAACGTCGCGACCTCGAGACGCGACCCAGCGCAAAACCCGCCACCGCCTCTCCGGTCAAAATCGTCAGCGGTTGTTGCATGCTGTGCTCCACTCGCGCTTTGCAACAGGTGAAGGGTTTCGATGCGGATTTCTTTCTCTATTTTGAAGACTTCGACCTGTCTCTCAGACTGGGCAAGCTAGGCGACGTTGTCTATTTACCGACTATGCGCGTGCGTCACGGTGGCGGCAATGCGTCTAAGAAGGGCAGCGATCATCAGCGCTATTTTATGCGCTCGGCTCTGCGGTTTTTCAACAAAAATGGCTGGAAGCTGTTTTGAGTGAGGCTTGGCTTATTACCGGTGGCAGCGGCTTCGTCGGTAACGCGTTGCTCACACGGCTCTCAACAAGTCATCAGCGCCCATCTATCCTGCGTGTGCTGGTGCGGCAGCCAAGTGATGCGCCTTTACACTTTGAGTCTTGCGTTGGCGATCTCCGCGACCCCCATTCCTTACAGCGCGCCTGCGAAGGAGTCGACACCGTAATTCACCTCGCGGGAATCGCCCACGTCGGCAACGCTGCCAGTGCCGAGGCGCGCGCGATTAATCTCGACGGTTCGCTGGCATTGCTGCACGCCGCAATTGACGCTGGCGTGAGGCGCTTCGTTTTCTTGAGCAGCACACTCAGTTTAGATGACTCACTTCACTATGGGCGCGACAAGCGCCGCGTCGAGGAGGCGCTGATCGCCGCCGCAGCGGCGGGTTCGATTGAGGTGGTCATTTTGCGCGCGGTAAATATCTATGGTGTCGGGATGCGCGGCAATATTGCAACAATGATTCGGCTCATCTCCTCCGGTGTTCTGCCGCGCTTACCCGCGCTTAGCAACAGACTCTCGCTTGTCGGCGTCGAGGATGTGGTGAGTGCGCTGCTCCTCGCGGCGACTCACTTAAGTCCCGCCGACTCGCCTACAAAACTTGCACTTACGGTAATACTCACCGATGGCTGCGACTACCGGATCAATGCGATTGAGGAGGCGATTTACACGGCCGCCGAGAGGCGCCCGTCACATTGGCGTCTCCCCGCTATGGTATTATTTGCAGCTTCGGGGTTAGCAGAACTCTTTGAAAAACTGCGAATTTTTCGCAGCGGTATCGGGCTGCGAACCTACCGAAACCTGACACGCGACAATCTTTTCGACAACCAGTCGGCAAGAACCGAATTGGGCTTCGAGCCGACGACTACTTTTTTTGCGCAGCTCGACACGCTTGTGCGCCAAAGCACTAAAATTTAGGCACCAGAGAGAATTATGACCAAAGGAATTATCCTCGCGGGGGGCAGCGGAAGCCGGCTACACCCCATGACGCTCGCGGCGTCTAAACAGCTTATGCCCGTTTACGACAAGCCGATGATTTATTATCCGCTGGCGACACTCATGCAAGCGGGCATTCGCGACATACTCATCATCACCACGCCCGAAGATGCGCCGATGTTTGAAAAACTTCTCGGCGACGGCTCGTCGTGGGGAATACGGCTGAGCTATGCGCAGCAGCCAAAACCCGAAGGACTCGCGCAGGCGTTTCTCATCGGCGAAGACTTTATCGGCGATAGCCGCGTGTGCCTAATTCTTGGCGACAATATTTTTTACGGCCATCAAATTGAAGAGACCTTGCGAAGTGCTGTCAATCAAGAAAGCGGCGCAAGCGTTTTTGCCTACTATGTCACAGACCCCGAGCGCTACGGTGTGGTGCAATTGGACGCAGACAACAATGCGATAGATCTTGAGGAAAAGCCGGCTAAACCGAAGTCGCACTATGCCGTCACCGGTCTGTATATGTACGACAACGACGTTATCGATATTGCAAAAAATATAAAGCCTTCGGCGCGCGGAGAACTTGAAATTACCGACGTTAACAAAGTTTATTTGGAACGAAAGTCCCTTAAAGTCGAGCTATTCGAGCGCGGCACGGCTTGGCTCGATACCGGTACCGTGCAGTCGCTACTCGATGCCGCCGTGTTTATACGCGTGCTCGAAGAGCGCCAAGGCCTAAAGATCGGTTGTCCCGAAGAAATCGCTTACCGGCAAGGCTTTATCGACCGCGCGCAGCTCGCCGGGCTTGCTAAAACGCTCGAAAAAAGTGGCTACGGCGCTTATCTTCAACAGCTGCTTGAAGAAGAGAATCGCGCATGAAAATCACCGCAACCGCTATCCCCGATGTGCTGCTGTTTGAGCCAACCGTGCATGGCGATTCGCGCGGCTACTTCATGGAAACATTTCGCAAAACGCATTTTACCGATCGCGGCATCACGCTCGATTTTGTGCAGGACAATCAGAGTCTCTCGAGTCAGGGCACACTTCGAGGTCTTCATTACCAGCTTAAACACCCACAGGGGAAACTTGTGCGCGTGGGCAGCGGCAGTCTCTTCGATGTTGCCGTCGATATGCGCCGAAGTTCGCCTACATTCGGACGTTGGGTTGGCGTTGAACTGTCAGCCGAGAACAAACGGCAGCTCTGGGTACCGCCGGGTTTCGCCCATGGATTTTATGTTACCAGCCAAAGCGCCGAGCTTATTTACAAATGCACCGACTATTACGATGCGAGCGATGATCAATCACTTTTGTGGAACGACGAAACAATCGGTATCGACTGGCCCTTAGTCGGTTCATCGCCACTGCTCTCAGCGAAAGACGAAGCGGGCAAACGTTTCGAAGACGCCCCCACTTATGAGTAAGTCCTCTGGCCGAGTTATTTTGACGGGTGCGGGCGGTCAGCTTGGGCAAACCCTCGTGACACTGTGGCCAGAATCCTCACTTTCGCGGCACGAGTTAGTTGCAATGACTCGCTCCGATCTCGATATCGCTGACGCCACTGCTGTGCAGTCATCTCTCGCTGCGCTGAAACCTGATCTGATCATCAATGCCGCAGCCTATACCGCAGTCGATAGAGCAGAATCTGAAAAGAGCGCAGCCTTCGCAATAAACGAGCGCGGCGTTGCCACTCTCGCCGAATCAAGCGAGTGTCCTTTGCTGCATATTTCGACCGACTTCGTCTTCGATGGGATGGCGGGCACGCCCTATTCGGAAGACGCAGCGACAAGGCCTTTGGGAGTCTATGGCGCAAGCAAGCTTGCGGGTGAAAAAGCCTTATTAGCGCGCAAATCGGACGCTATGATTATTCGCACTTCGTGGCTTTACAGCGAGCACGGCGCAAATTTTGTCAACACGATGCTTAGACTCATGAGCGAACGCGACACACTGTCGATTGTAGATGATCAGACTGGGTCGCCGACTTCAACCCGCAGCCTCGCCTCGGTAATAGTCTCGGCGGCGAGCAAACACCTAAACGATGGTCAGGGACTACCCACCGGCATTTTTCACTGGAGCGATGGCGCGGTGATCACGTGGTTCGATTTTGCCTGCGAAATTCAGAAACAGGCGCTCGCGGCAGGACAGTTAACCTCGCGCTGTGAACTCATTCCTATTCCCACGAGCGACTATCCGACACCTGCTCGACGGCCAGCTTACAGTGTAATGAGCCGTCGTCGCGCGTTTGCCGAACTCGATTGTCCAGCCACTTCCTGGCAGGCCGAATTGACGCGCTGTTTGTCATTACGTACTCGACCATAAAAACCGCTACAATGCGAAGCCCATTAAAAAGTATGCAGTAGGTCACTATGAGCAAGCTTCTCGTCACCGGCGCCGCCGGTTTTATCGGCGCCAACTTTATCCATTATTGGCACAATGCAAATCCCGACGACACGCTGGTTGCACTCGACTGTCTGACCTACGCGGGCAACCTCAACAACTTACAAGGCGCGTTGGGCGCTCCCTGGTTCACCTTTGTCGAAGGATCCATTACCGATCAGGCGCTGGTCGAAACAGTACTTCACGATCACGCAATTGACACGCTGGTTCACTTTGCCGCAGAGAGTCATGTCGACCGCTCGATTACCGGTCCGGACGCGTTTATTGAAACTAATATCGTTGGCACGCATACGCTGCTGAAAGCGGTTAAGAATTGCTGGCTCCAGAGCGACGCCACGCGCAACAATCATTTTCATCACGTCTCGACCGACGAAGTTTATGGCACCCTGCTCGCAACCGATCCTGCGTTTAGCGAAACCACGCCCTACGCGCCTAATTCACCCTATGCGGCAAGCAAGGCCGCAAGCGATCATCTAGTGCGCGCTTATCACCATACGTTTGGCTTGAGGGTCACGACCAGCAACTGCTCGAATAACTACGGCCCTTTCCAGTTTCCGGAAAAACTATTGCCGCTGTGTATGCTAAATATTCTTGGCGGTAAGGCGCTGCCGATTTATGGTGACGGCTCTCAGATTCGCGACTGGCTGTTTGTAGACGACCATAATCGCGGCATCGAGCGCGTGATCAAAGCCGGTCGCGTCGGCGAGACGTATAACATTGGTGGCCACAACGAGTGGCGCAATCTCGATGTGGTAACCCTCCTATGCGAGTTATTCGATGCGCGGTTTGCCGCTGACCCAACGCTCGCAGCGCGTTTCCCAGACTCACCCTGCGCTGTCGGTCAGAGCGCAAAGTCACTTATTACCTTTGTCACCGATCGCCCTGGCCATGACACCCGCTACGCGATAGACGCCTCAAAGATCGGTGAAGAGCTTGGCTTTGTTCCCGCAGAAACCTTCGATAGCGGTCTCGCAAAAACGGTCGATTGGTATTTACATAATGAAGAGTGGTGGAAGGCAATTCTCGATGGCAGCTACAGGCAGTAAGATTTTTGCTCCCATTGCGGCTTCACTCGCGCTTTTTTTTGCTAGCGCGCAGAGTGCTGCGTTCGAGATTTCCGGTTCTAAATGGAAAGGCGGCACGACTGACTTCTATGTGAGCCTTATTGGCGAATCTCCCTCAGGCATTGCGTGGCACGATTCGTTTCTCGCCGCGATTGCAGATTGGGACGACAAGACCGTCTTCGATTTTGCTGTGATCGAACAACCTATCGACCCCTGCCTTGAGGATGGACTAAACAGCGTCGACTTTACTAACGAGGTCTGCGGCTCCGAATACGGCGCCAATACCCTCGCGGTTACCCTGCGCCGCCTGTCAACTACGCTACTCGGTGAACCAAATATTTTTGAGGCCGACATCGTGATTAACAGCGACGTTCGGTATGACATTTATGATGGCGCGCTCTATCCTGGCAGCAACCGTCGAATCGACTTCCGCCGCGTCGCGATTCACGAGCTTGGTCATGTCATTGGGCTCGAGCACGAATCCCAAGAGCTTGCGATCATGGCACCGAGTATTGGCGATATCGATCGACCAACCGAAGACGACCTCGCCGGCGTCGAGGCGCTCTACACCGCGCTTTCGAGCTGCACGCAGAATGCGCTCGTGCTCGGAGAGAAAACCAACAGCCTCTCTGAAGGAGACTGCACTGTTGCTCAGATTACCGCCGGCGGCACGGACTTCAGCTACATCGACCTCTACCGCATCGATTTAGAAAAGGCGGCAACGCTCTCCTTAACCATGACCTCCAGCTCGCTCGATTCGGTGCTGCTCATTTCTGATTTAAACCTTACTGTCATTGACTACGATGACAAATCAGCCGAAGGCTGCAGCTCGACGCTCACCCGTCAGCTCAACCCGGGCAGCTACCTTGTGCTTGCAAATACCTTCGACAAACAGGTCGACCCCGGGTGTGTCACCGAAGGCGACTACTCGCTTACCGCGCACTATCAAAGCGGTTATCCATTGCCACTCGGCCCCGTGATTAGCACGAGCGATACGCCAGCTCGCGGGACGATTACTGGTGCTGCGTCCAACAGCAACGGGGTCTTCTATCAATCACGCTTTGGCGCCGACGAATCGATTAAAGTCATAGGCCAGATTGCTGTCGCTGAGCAGGATATTGGCAAGGCGGGCTTCGTGGTAGCCGCTGCGATAACCGGTGATCAGATTTTCGCTCTCAATTCTGCCGGCGTTTTCGTCGAACGTGTGGACAATTCGCGCCCCTTTCCTAAGCATCGACAAGGCGCACTCAGCGCTAACGAAGAGGTCATCATGCTCGACGCGGTGGTACCGACAACCCTTGGTATTACGTCGCTGGACGTCGATTTTCTACTTGGCTACGGCCTCGACAGCGACCCCGGTACTGTTTTTTATAACTCGACTCCGATCAAAATGGTCATCGAACCAGCAAGTCCCTGACAGCTTCTTGTCGTTATATCAGTAAAAAATAGAAGGTTATTCGCCAGAGGTGGCGAAAACGGCTATAATTCGCGCCAGAAAAATGCCAATGGAGCACCTTAAATGATTCAAAAACTGTTCGCAGCAGCAGCACTGAGCTGTTTAGTCGCTGCCGGTGGCGCCTACGCACAGACCGCAGCAGACAATATTCGCCCCGCACGGCAGGTTTGTCTCGCCGGCCAGCCCTGTGTAGGCAACAAGGTAGGCATGACTGCTCAGCCAGCTGCCACGGCGCCGGTTACAGCCGCCCCGATGGCTGCTTCACCTATCGAAGATGCCGCAGAGGTTGTTGAGGTTGCAGCGTCAGGTTTCGACGCCGAGGCAACCTATAGGGCTAACTGCAACGCCTGTCATGCGGCGGGTGTCGCTAATGCACCTAAGCTCGGCGACAAAGCCGCTTGGGACGCGCGCATGGAGAAAGGGATGGATGCGGTCATGGTCAATGTCATGAACGGCATTAACGCCATGCCTGCGAAAGGTCTCTGTATGACGTGCAGCGCCGACGATCTCCAAGCGATCGTGAACTACATGGTCGCCAAGTAGAAACCACGTTTTATCAAACACCGTAAATTAAGTTCAAACACAGCAAGTACCAACCTAGGTAAGGAGTTCGACGTGTTAAATCTAAAAACTGGACTGTTCCTCTCAGCGGCGCTTTTCGCGTCAACTAGCTTCGCCGATGCGCAGCAATCAACTGAACTTGCCCAAGTAAGCGACGGCTTCAATGCCGAAACGACTTACATGGCATCCTGCTTCGCATGCCACAGCAGTGGTGCTGCAGGCGCGCCAAAAGTTGGACCAGGCAATGCCGACGCATGGACAGCGCGACTCGAGAAGGGAATGGATCAAGTAGTCACAAATGCCATTGCCGGCATCAACAACATGCCCCCTAAAGGTCTTTGCTTTACTTGTAACGACGATGACATCAAAGCATTGGTCCAGTACATGATCGACAGCAGCAAATAAGCGTAAGTTAAGTACGCGTTATAAAGAATGAGCCTTCGGGCTCATTTTTTTTGCGCTTTTTTTTGTGATTTTTTAAATCACGGCCTATTACTAGTACTGAGAATACGCAGTCGGAGAATCAAAATGACCATCGCCAGCATACCCTCGCGCGCGTTGCTCGGCATCGACGCAGTAGAGGTGATGGTCGAGGCGCATCTTTCGGCGGGATTGCCGGGATTTACACTCGTAGGGCTTCCGGAGACAGCGGTTAAAGAAAGTCGGGAGCGCGTGCGGAGCGCAATCATCAATTCGGCTCTTGAGTTTCCAGATCAACGGGTCACGGTAAACCTTGCGCCCGCCGATCTGCCAAAGGCAGGAGGGCGATACGACCTCGCAATTGCTGTGGCGACACTCGTAGCATCGGAGCAAATCGCAGGATTTTCAGAGAGTATTCGCGGTATCGAGATGCTTGGTGAGCTCGCGCTCGACGGAAGCTTGCGTCCAGTGCCCGGTGTAGTCCAGGCGCTTCTCGCTGCCCGGAAAGAAGGACGTGCAATTGTCGTACCTGCAGCTAACCGTGAGGCTCTCGATATCGTTGACTACACGCTCGCCCTCGGACTCGGTTCTCTCTCTGAACTTATAGCGCTGTCGATAGAACTCAATGCAGACGACTCAACGATTCTTAGCGTATTTGATGCAGCACGTGCAAAGAGGCGCAAGAGAGATCAACAAGGTTCGCGCAGGAGTGTTAACACCGAAGCCAGTGTGCCATTCAATCCGATAAGAGGCCAAGCGCGGGCATTGCGTGCGCTCGAGATTGCTGCAGCCGGTGGGCATAATCTTTTGATGCTTGGCCCTCCCGGGTCGGGAAAGACGCTGCTCGCAACAACGCTGAGTAAACTCTTGCCGCCAATGACGCGCGACGAAATGCTTGAGGTTGCATCGATTCGCTCCGCTGTGCGCGGACACCTCGCGCTCGGCAGCGCAGCCATTCGCCCCCTGCGCGCGCCGCATCACTCGGCGACAATGCCCTCGCTTGTAGGCGGAGGTGCTAACGCAGTTCCCGGCGATATCACCCTTGCGCATCGCGGTGTGCTGTTTCTCGATGAACTCACCGAATTCAAGCCCGAAGTGCTGAACGCGCTAAGAGAGCCTCTTGAAGCCGGCAGAATCACCCTAAGTCGTGCGAAGTACCGCGTGGTCTTTCCTGCCAATTTTCAATTGGTCGCTGCAATGAATCCCTGCCCCTGTGGCTATGCTAGCGATACAAGGCGTCGTTGCCGCTGTTCGAAAGAGCGAGTGCGCGCCTATATCGGTAAAGTATCTGGTCCATTGATCGACCGCTTCGATCTTATTATTGAAGTGCCATCGCTATCGCACGCCGAACTGCTCAGCACACAAACAAGTCAGCCGGCGGCCGAGCAGCGCGCGCAAAAAGAAAACCAACTCTGGGGACGCAGGCGACGCATGATCGCCGACTGTCGCGCTCATCAAATCCAGAGACAAGGAGCGCTTAACAGCGATCTCAAGGCATCAGTTCTCGAAGATGCCTGCCAGCTTACCGATCTAAAAAAAACCAATTTAGTGACGCTCCTTGAAAGCCTCAACGTCTCTGCGCGTGGAGCTCATAGACTATTGCGCATGGCACGCACGATTGCAGACTACGACGGCGTCACCGAGGTAGGCGAGGCTCAGTTTTTAGAAGCTGCAAGCTACCGCCGCTGCGCCGCTCTAGAGGGGCTGCTCTAGAAAAAGAGAGAAGCGGTTTTCCTTCTTCGTTTATCTGGGTACGATGAAAATAATCTGGCGGTCGCCGTTGGGGTAATACGCGTAATAGTCGACTTCGCCGTCAATTGCCAGACTTCATTTTATAGACGACCGTTGAGCACCAGACCTCAAGTCTCTTTTGACGTTAGCTCCGTAACTCTCGCCTCCAAATCAGCAACCCTCGCCTCAGCGCGCGCGAGCATAGCCGCCTGAGCGTTGAACTCCTCACGGGTTACTATATCCAGAGACTCAAGGCTGCTCTTTATTGCATTCTGTATCTTGGCGTTGAGCTCGTCTTTCATTTCACTGCCGAGCGCCTCAGCTTTAGGAAGTAGACTGGCCACTTTGTCACTGATTTCGTCTAAAAGATTTTTATTAGCCATTCTAAATACCCAGTAGGACGGTCGTTTAAATCCTATCACCCGAAACCCCTTACGTCCCGCGCTTTTCTGATTTTTGTGACGCAGGCACTATTTTAGTGCATAGCACGCCTTATCTTGGTTCGAGCGCACCGAGTTGGAACAAAACCACAGCACTACGCCGGTAGTCGGTCAAGCTGGTTAGGGGTGATTAGTATCTATTCCGTGCTAACTATCTGTATTTTATGTCATTTACAAAACTGGCACGACCCCTGCTATCCGAATGGGTGGTAACTACGCGTTTTCCCATCAGTTCAGCCATTTGATGGGATCGCAACAAGGCTTTGGGAGACGGCACTGCCACCGAAGCCCTCCTAACAACGACAAGGAGCAGGACGATGAAGCTAGTCACGGCAATTATTAAGCCATTCAAATTAGACGATGTGCGCGAGGCGCTTTCGGAAATCGGGGTGCAGGGTATCACGGTAACCGAAGTTAAAGGTTTCGGGCGGCAGAAAGGCCACACGGAATTGTACCGAGGCGCCGAGTATGTAGTCGATTTCCTCCCGAAGGTAAAGCTCGAAATCGCCATTGGCGAAGGCCTTCTGGACCAAACTATCGAGGCGATCACGCAGTCGGCTAACACCGGAAAAATCGGTGACGGCAAAATTTTCGTGACCAGCCTCGAGCAGATTATTCGCATACGCACCGGCGAGACCGGCGAGGAAGCAGTCTAAGTAGCTTGCATCGTTTGCATGTTGAGCAGCACTAAATCGAATTAATTAGGGCGGCGCTTCTTAAGCCCGCTGGGAGGAAGCAAGGTGGAAAACCAAATTTTTGAATTGCAGTATGCAATGGATACATTCTATTTTCTCGTGTGCGGCGCGCTCGTCATGTGGATGGCGGCGGGTTTTGCCATGCTCGAGGCGGGACTCGTGCGGTCTAAAAATACGACAGAAATTCTTACTAAGAATGTCGCACTGTTCGCAATCGCCTGTACGATGTATCTCGTCTGCGGCTATCAGTTTATGTATGACGGCGGCTATTTCTTATCGGGCGTAACAACCGTTGCGCAAATGGATGACGCAGCGATCGCGCAGGTGCTGCTCGATTCTGCCGAGGAAGGCTTCGACGGTGGCGCAGTGTATTCGGGCGCGTCAGACTTCTTCTTCCAAGTAGTGTTTGTTGCTACTGCGATGTCGATCGTGTCGGGTGCTGTCGCTGAACGTATGAAGCTCTGGGCATTCTTGGCTTTTGCCGTTGTCATGACAGGCTTCATTTACCCTATCGAAGGCGGCTGGACTTGGGGCGGCAAAGACGTGCCCTTCATCGGCGCGCTGAGCTATAGCGACTACGCCGGATCAGGCATCGTTCACCTCGCAGGCGCATCAGCCGCACTCGCAGGTGTATTGCTACTCGGCGCTCGCAAGGGCAAATACAACGCCAAAACTGGTGCAGCGCAGGCCATCCCAGGCGCGAATCTGCCTATGGCAACTTTGGGAACGTTTATTCTATGGATGGGCTGGTTCGGCTTTAACGGTGGCTCAACGCTCAAACTAGGCGGCGTAGGCGTAGCGAACGAAGTGGCCAACGTCTTCCTAAACACGAATGCGGCCGCAGCAGGCGGTTTAATCGCAGCCTTGTTTGTTGCTCGCATCCTTTTCGGCAAAGCAGATTTAACAATGGCGCTCAATGGCGCGCTTGCCGGATTGGTCGCAATTACAGCAGAACCCGCTGATCCTAGCCCACTACTCGCCACAATCATTGGCGCGATGGGTGGCGCATTAGTTGTGTTCAGCATCATCGGCCTCGACAAGCTTAAGATAGACGATCCCGTCGGTGCGATTTCAGTACACGGTACAGTCGGTATCTTTGGTATCTTCGCCGTGCTTCTGTCCGATCCGGATGCAACGTTTATGGGTCAGCTCGTCGGCACGCTTGTTATCTTCGGCTGGGTATTCGCAACGAGCCTTATAGTGTGGTTTGCTGTCAAAGCGGTAATGGGAATCCGGGTTAGCGAAGAAGAAGAAGAACAAGGCGTAGATCAATCCGAATGCGGAATGGAAGCCTACCCTGAGTTCACAAAGTAACACAGTAACAAGCGGGCAATACCCTCTTGTGAAAAAGGCCCCTTTATAGGGGCCTTTTTTATGTGTGACGTTTCGAAAACTAAGACAGATCGCCAAAAACAAACTGCAAGACCGCGAGCGCGGCGACGGGGGCGGTTTCTGTACGAAGCACGCGTGGGCCTAATTGCATGACGGCACAATGTGACTCGCGTGCCAGTACAATTTCCCGCTCGCTGAAACCGCCTTCGGGGCCGATCACTAATTCGATATCTGTTAGTGCTTGCGACGCCGTTAATCGCTGTTCACCACTTGGCTCTAACAACAAACGAGTTGCCTTTGTTTCTCGCACCAGAAATGCGTCCAGCGCCAGCGGCATGTGCACTGTGGGCACATCAAGACGACCGCATTGTTCGGCAGCGTTTATCGCTATCTTTTCAAAATGACGCAGCTTGTTCTCTACCCTATCTGGCTTGAGTCGCACTTCGCCATGTTCGGTAAAAAGGGGCGTAATCTCAGCCACACCCAATTCTGTGGCTTTCTGAATCGCATAGTCCATTCGGTCACCGCGCGATAGGCCAAGCGCAAGGTGTAGGTGAAGCGGTGAAGTGAGCTCAGGTGTTCTCACACAGGCGCCTAGCGTAAGGTCGACATTCCCTTTCTTGCTTCGAGTCACAACCGCGTCGAATTCACCGTCGACTGCATTGAACACTCTTACCGGATCACCTTCTCGCGCACGCAGCACCGTACCTAGATAGTGCGCACTCTCGGCAGGAAGAGATAACTCCGCGCCTGCAACGAGCGCGTGAGCAATATATAACCGCGAGACTCTCATCGCGTTAGTCTTCGAGTAAGTTTTGCCACAGGCGCGTAACGCTCTCGGCTTGGTTCATCGAATAGAAATGCAATCCCGGTGCCCCCCCGGCAAGCAACTGTTCACACAGATCGGTAACAACCTCGAGGCCAAAATCGCGCAGCGCTTGATCGTCGTGTTCTAAGAACTCTAACCGTTTGGTCAACCAGCGAGGAATTTCGGCACCGCACGCTGCACTGAACCGCGCAAGGTTTGCGTAGTTAGTAATCGGCATAATGCCCGGCACGATGGGGATGTTAATTCCTGCGCGCGCACAGTCGTCGACAAAGCCAAAGTAGGCATCGGCATTGTAGAAATATTGCGTAATAGCCGAGTTGGCTCCAGCATCGACCTTTGCTTTAAAAAACTCGAGGTCACTTTCGACCGAGCGCGACTGCGGGTGCACTTCGGGGTAACAAGCCACGTCGATGGTAAAATGATCACCGGTTTCTTTGCGTACAAACTCCACGAGTTCGTTGGCATAGCGATAAAGCGAGGCCGAGCCCATGCCAGAGGGCGCGTCGCCGCGCAGGCAAACGAGCCGGTCGATTCCAGCCTCTTTGTACTCATGCAGGAGTTTTAGAATATCGCCTTCGTCGCTACCGCCAAATGACAGATGAGGTGCAACGCGCGATCCTGCCTCGCGGAAACGAGTGACCGCACGCTTCGTCCCGTCTCGCGTCGAGCCGCCGGCGCCATAAGTAACCGAAAAAAATTCGGGGCCTAGCTTGCTTAATTCGGCATGAACAATATCGAGCTTTTCTTCACCTGCAGGTGTACGCGGCGGAAAAAACTCAATACTAAAGTGACTGGTGTCTGTGCTCATAATGCATCCATTCTAACGAGAAGGCGCCGAATTCGGCGCCCTCTTCTTTGCTTTCGCAAGCTTATTTTTTTCAAGCTTGGTACTCTTTATTAGTACTTATAGCTTTCTGGCTTATAAGGGCCAGCCACTTTTACGTTGATGTATTTCGCCTGATCATCTGTAAGCTTAGTTAAGACACCGCCAAAGCCCTTCACCATAAGCGCCGCAACTTCTTCATCGAGCTCTTTTGGTAACACTGTTACGGTGATATTGTTCTTCTTAAACTCTTCAGACTGATCGGCAAATTTTTCTGAGAACATACGCATCTGCGCGAGCACTTGGTTAGCGAACGATCCATCCATAATTCGTGAAGGATGACCAGTGGCGTTACCAAGGTTAATCAATCGGCCTTCTGACAGTAGAATTAAGTAGTCGTCTTGATTCTCGGGTCCGTTGCGGAAGATTTTGTGAACCTGAGGTTTCACTTCTTCCCAGTGCCAGTTGTCGCGCATGAACTGCGTGTCGATTTCGTTATCAAAATGGCCAATGTTGCAGATAACGGAGCCCGCTTTTGCTGCAGCGAGCATGAATTTATCGCACACGTTGACGTTGCCAGTCGTAGTGACTATTAAGTCCATCTTCGACAGTAATTCAGTATTGATGCCCTCGGCGCTGCGCGTATTGATGCCATCGATATAGGGCGACACAACCTCGTAGCCATCCATGCATGCCTGCATCGCACAGATAGGGTCGATCTCAGCAACCTTCACGATCATACCTTCTTGGCTTAGGCTTTGAACCGAGCCTTTGCCGACATCGCCGTAGCCGATAACGAGTGCTTTCTTACCTGAAAGCAACATGTCCGTACCGCGCTTAATGCCATCGTTGAGGCTGTGACGACAGCCGTACTTGTTATCATTTTTAGACTTAGTGACCGAGTCATTTACGTTAATAGCCGGAACTTTTAATTCTCCCGCTTCTAGCATTTCGAGAAGGCGGTGAACACCTGTTGTTGTCTCCTCGGTAATGCCGTGAATCTTATCAAGCATCTCAGGGTATTTAGTATGAATCATACCCGTGAGGTCACCGCCGTCGTCTAGGATCATGTTGCAATCCCAAGGCTTACCGTCTTTGAGAATAGTCTGCTCGATACACCACTCACCCTCTTCGTTTGTTTGGCCTTTCCAGGCGTAAACCGCAATGCCAGACGCAGCGATGCACGCAGCGGCGTGGTCTTGTGTCGAGAAAATATTGCACGATGACCAGCGCACTTCGGCGCCGAGCTCGACGAGTGTTTCGATCAGCACGGCGGTCTGAACTGTCATGTGGATACAGCCAATGATCTTGGCGCCGGCAAGCGGACGTTCTGCGGCGTATTTCTTACGCAGTGTCATAAGCGCAGGCATCTCTGCTTCGGCGAGTGTGATTTCACGACGACCGAAATCGGCAAGTGAAATGTCGGCTACTTTGTAGTCATTTTTTGCTACATCGTTTAGTGGCGTTGCTGCTGCTGTGCTCATGTCTTACTCCGTAATGGCGATTCGTTTTGATTCGTTTAAAACGTGGTGTTTAACCCTGGTTGTACATTACGCGCTAGCGCGATGATTCGATGTTTATTTAGACGCCTGCCGCTACTTTTAATGCGGCAGCTTTGTCCGTTTTCTCCCAGCTAAGCTCGAGATCTTCGCGACCAAAGTGCCCATAGGCAGCGGTGTTTCGATAAATTGGCTGGATCAGGTCTAGCATTTTGATCAAACCTTTAGGCCGTAACTCAAAGTGCTCGCGAATAATTTTTACTATTTCGCTGTTCGCTATTTTTCCTGTGCCAAACGTCTCGACGCTGATAGAGGTTGGTTCAGCAACGCCAATCGCATAAGAGAGCTGAATCTCGCAGCGCTCTGCGATTCCCGCGGCAACAATATTTTTTGCGACATAACGCGCGACATAGGCTGCAGAACGATCGACTTTAGAAGGATCTTTGCCCGAGAACGCTCCGCCGCCATGTCGTGCCATACCACCATAAGTGTCGACGATTATTTTGCGTCCAGTAAGACCGCAGTCACCTACAGGTCCGCCTATCACAAAGCGGCCGGTTGGATTGATGAAGATTTTGGTCTCTTTGGTTATCCATTCTTCGGGCAGCACGGGTTTGATAATTTCTTCGAAAACGCCTTCTCGCAACTCTTCGTTAGATACCGAGTCTTTGTGTTGAGTAGACAGCACAACCGCATCGATAGACACAGGCTTGTTATCGATATAACGGAAAGTCAGCTGGCTTTTCGCGTCTGGTTCAAGCCAAGGTAATGTGCCGTTTTTACGCACCTCGGACTGCCGTTTTACTAGTCGGTGCGAGTAAGTGATTGGGGCTGGCATGAGAACGTCGGTTTCATTGCTTGCGTAGCCAAACATCAATCCCTGGTCACCCGCGCCTTGCTCGTGATCGTCAGAATCGTCAACGCCCTGTGAGATGTCCGGCGACTGTTTACCAATCGCATTGATAACAGCACAGGTGTGGCCGTCGAAACCGCTGTCGGCGTTGTTATAACCAATATCGTTTACAACACCGCGCACGATGTCTTCGATATCGACATAGGCCTCGGTAGTGATTTCGCCGGCGACGAGCACCATGCCAGTTTTGATGAGCGTTTCGCAGGCGACACGCGAACGCGGATCCTCTTTGAGCAATGCGTCAAGAATGGCGTCGGAGATCTGATCAGCCATCTTGTCGGGATGTCCTTCGGATACCGATTCGGACGTGAATAAATTGATCTCGCTCATGCTAACTCCTTAGTGTTAATTCGCGTGTTTTCTAAACACGCGCATTTGAATCTGAAATCCATTACGCAGCGCGAGATTCGATCCCTGCTCGAATCGCAATCCACTCATTGCCGCCCATTGGTCTAACTCGCTTTCGTCGAACCCAAGCCATAGATCCCCGCAGGAATTGCGCACCCAATCTTGGTCATGGCTACAGAGTTCGATAACGAGTAAGAGCCCGTCTTCTTTTAACAGTGCCGCGACGTCCCGAAACGTCGAGGCCGGTGTCGCAATATGGTGAAGAACCATGTCGAATACGACGAGGTCGGCAGCACCACTCAGGGTTTCGCGCGCGTTGGCCGTCTCTCCCAATAAAAACTCGACATTACTCAAGCCGTCGGCTGCGATGGCCGCACGCGACAGGTCTAACATGTCTTTCGAATTGTCGACCGCAGTAACCGATGCAAAGCGCCGCGCGAGCTCGACAAGCAGCCTCCCTTCGCCGGGACCGATTTCGAGCACACAGGCGGCGGACGATAAGCCGAGACCATCGACCACATCCATTAGGCTACTGTCGTAATGCTCTCGCTCGACTATTAATCCTTGGTTCTCCGAAAAACGCTCTGCGTTTTTCTGAAAGAAACTCAGCGACAACTCGGAGCGCTCCTGCTGTAGCTGGTTGAGCTGCTCTGCCTGTTCGCGCGGTATGTCCAATGTATCTACCGCATCGAAGGCGGCCCGCTTGAGATCCGCAAGCGGATCGTCATCAGTGATAAAAGCACGGCGATAGAAAATGGAATTGCCCTCACGCCGAGTTGCCACTAGCTCCGCCTTTGCCAGCACCTTTAAGTGGTGACTGAGCGCCGACTGTCGAATTGCGACTAAGCGGCAGAGCTCCAACACCCCGAATGACTCGTTTTTGAGCAGACGGAGTATCTGCAGCCTCAGCGCATCGGCGAGCGCCTTGTGCAGCTGGGCAAGCTGCTGAGCGGGCGTTACTTGCTCGTCGGCGATTAAAAAGGGCTGAGATTGGGTTGCTACTGCGGCTTGCACACGCATTTCCTCGCTTAAAAGGGCCTACCCCTTCTCGAATGCGCGCAATGTAACAACAATCGAGGGCTATTACAAATCTATATCAAAATAATTTGATATAGATTTCGATATAGCGAGTAGCATATTGGAGGCAGGTGCGAGAAAATGCGCGTCTTCATTTCTGTAGAGCACCTAAGGAGCCTCACCCATGGCGGAATCCGCTGTAACCCGCAAGCAATGCGCTAATGCAATCCGCGCGCTGAGTATGGATGCCGTCCAAAAGGCAAATTCAGGCCACCCCGGGGCCCCAATGGGCATGGCAGACATCGCTGAGGTGCTCTGGAAAGACCATCTAAGCCACAGCCCAAGCAACCCTAAGTGGTTGAATAGAGATCGTTTTATCCTCTCCAACGGCCATGGCTCGATGCTTATCTATTCGCTTCTTCACCTCACCGGTTACGACGTGTCGATCGAGGACATCAAACAGTTCCGACAGATGGATTCGAAGACCCCCGGCCACCCCGAGTATGGCTATACGCCTGGTGTCGAAACTACAACCGGCCCACTCGGCCAAGGTCTAGCTAATGCCGTCGGCATGGCGATCGCCGAAAAAACCCTCGGAGCGCAGTTCAACCGCCCAGGTTTCGACGTTGTCGACCACAATACGTATGTATTCGCCGGCGACGGCTGTCTCATGGAAGGCATCTCGCACGAGGTCTGCTCGCTCGCGGGCACCCTCAAGCTCGGAAAACTTATCGTGTTCTATGACGACAACGGCATCTCAATCGATGGCGAGGTCGAAGACTGGTTTAGCGACGACACAGCGAAGCGCTTTGCGGCCTACGATTGGCAGGTGCTCGCGGTAGACGGTCATGACGCAGACGCAATCAACGCAGCGATAGTCGAAGCGAAAGCCGAAACTACCCGTCCCACGCTGATTAAATGCAAAACGATTATCGGCTTCGGCTCGCCAAACAAGCAGGGCACGGCAGCCACTCACGGCGCGCCTTTGGGCGCCGAAGAGATCGCAGCCACACGCGCTGCCCTCGACTGGCCACACAGTGAGTTCATTATCCCCGAGGACATCAAGAATGCCTGGGACTGCACTGAAAAAGGCTTTAGTGCCGAGACTGCATGGAAAGAATTGCTCGTAGGCTATGAGGAAGAATACCCCGAGCTTGCGATGGAACTCATCCGCCGCCTAAAAGGCCAGCTGCCCGGCTACTTTAAAGAAAAGGCCGACGACTATATTCGTCACCTGCAGGCTAATCCTGAGAACATTGCGAGCCGAAAAGCGTCGCAGAACTGCCTCGAGGCCTTTGGCTCTCTGTTACCCGAACTGATCGGGGGCTCTGCTGACCTCACCGGCTCTAACTTGACCAATTGGTCAGGAAGTACGCCTATCTCAGAAAAAGCCGACGGCAACTATATTTATTACGGCGTACGTGAGTTTGGCATGACGGCAATTGCCTCGGGCATCGCATTGCACGGCGGCTTCGTACCCTATACCGCAACGTTCCTCATTTTTATGGAATACGCGCGCAATGCGGTACGCATGGCTGCACTCATGCAGCAGCAAAGCATTTTCGTTTACACACACGACTCGATCGGCCAAGGCGAAGACGGTCCGACGCATCAGCCAATCGAGCAGCTCGCGAATTTGCGTACCACCCCTAATATGTCAGTGTGGCGCCCCTGTGACAGCGTCGAGTCTGCAGTTGCGTGGAAAGCTGCAATCGAGCGCAGTGTCGGACCTACCTCGCTCGTGTTCTCTCGCCAAGGACTCCCACATCAAGCGCGCACCGATGAGCAAGTCGCCAACATCGCTCGCGGCGGCTACGTGCTGCTCGACTGCGAAGGCACGCCTGAGGTGATTGTTATTGCAACGGGGTCCGAAGTGAGCATTTGCGTCAACGCTGTGACCGCTCTTAACGCCGACGGCGAAAAAGTGCGTTTGGTTTCGATGCCGAGTGTTGATGTATTCGAATCGCAAGACCCGGCCTACCAAGAAAGCGTTATTCCCAACGCGGTGCGCAAGCGTCTCGCCGTCGAAGCCGCCGGCTCTGAGTATTGGGCAAAATTTGTTGGTCTCGACGGCAAAGTGATTGGCATGCACACTTTTGGCGAGTCGGCTCCCGGCGGCGAGCTCATGGCGCATTTTGGTTTTACCGCCGAAAACGTCGCCAATACTGTCGTATCGCTGCTTTAGGTTTTACGTCCGTTAGGAACCCAAATGAGCTATAAGATCGCAATCAATGGCTACGGCCGTATCGGCCGCTGCGTGCTGCGCGCTTTCTACGAGTCGACAAACTATGCCGACCTGCGCATCGTTGCGATCAATGATCTCGCCGACATCGGTAATCTTGCACATCTTACGCGCTACGACAGCACCCACGGACGGTTTTTGGGCGAGGTCGAACAAGGCGACGGCGAACTCCTCGTTAGCGGCGACGCAATTCGCGTCTCGCAACAGGCGGACGTCACTGCGTTGGCATGGGCAGACCTCGGCATCGATCTGGTAATGGAATGCAGCGGCGCGTTTACCGATCGCAGCACTGCGCAAAAGCACATAAGCAACGGTGCGAAACGGGTTTTATTTTCACAGCCCGCCGACAGCGATGTCGATGCAACGCTAGTGTACGGCGTTAATCACGAGACTCTCGCCGTTGATGCGACAATTATTTCTAACGCCTCGTGCACAACAAATTGCATCGTGCCTGTATTAAAGGCGATCGATGACGCGTTTGGCATCGATCATGGTGTTATCACCACCATTCACTCCGCGATGAATGATCAGCCGGTAATCGACAGCTACCACCATAAAGACCTGCGCAAAACTCGCAGCGCCATGCAGTCGATTATTCCGGTGGATACCGCGCTCGCCAAGGGCATTGAACGTATCTTGCCTAGTTTAACTGGCAAACTACAGGCGCAGGCGATTCGCGTCCCGACAGTCAATGTTTCGGCAATGGATCTAACACTCACACTAAACTCGGATGCGACAGTTGAATCGGTAAACGCTGCATTGATCGCCGCAAGCGAAACCCTGCCGCCAAATGTTTTGGGTTACACGTTAGAACCACTCGCCTCGACTGATTTTAATCACGATCCGCGCTCTGCCGTGGTCGACCTTAATCAAACGCTTGTCGCCGGCCCTCGGTTAATAAAGCTTTTAGTCTGGTTCGACAACGAGTGGGCCTATGCGAATCGCATGCTCGACGTGGCACAGTTTATTCACCGCCGCGAGAAAGTCTAAAAGACGAAACAGAGTAAAGAAGGAAGACACAAAACATGAAATTCCATCGCATGGAGACTCTCTCACTCGCCGGCAAGCGCGTACTCATTCGCGAAGACCTTAATGTGCCGGTGAAAGACGGCGTTGTAGGCAACGACACACGCATTCGCGCAGCATTGCCGACATTAAAACTTGCTCTTGCGCGCGGCGCACACGTAATCGTTATGTCGCATCTTGGTCGCCCGCAAGAAGGCCTCGCCGCATCAGATCAGCAAGAATTTTCTCTTGCGCCGGTAGCGACGCACTTAAGCACCCTGCTCGGCTCACCCGTTGTTCTTGATAACAGCGCGCTTGAGAATGATACGCCCGTTCAGCATAAAGTAGGCGTCGTGACACTGCTCGAAAACGTGCGCATGAACAGTGGTGAGGGCAAAAACGACGACGCACTAGCCAAGCGCTACGCAGCGCTGTGTGACGTGTTTGTTATGGACGCCTTCGGCACAGCCCACCGCGCGCAGGCGAGCACTCACGGCGTAGCAAAATTTGCTCCGATTGCCTGCGCAGGCCCACTGCTCGCCGGTGAGCTCGATGCGCTACAGAAATCGCTACATGCACCCGAACGCCCGATGCTGGCAATTGTCGGAGGAGCGAAGGTGTCGAGCAAACTCGAGGTATTAAAAAGCCTTGCAACTAAAGTCGATCACCTGATTGTCGGTGGCGGCATCGCTAATACTTTTCTTGCGGCCAGCGGCGTTAATGTAGGTAACAGCCTGTATGAGGAAGACCTTATTCCACTTGCCAAAGAATTAATGGCGCAAACATCGATACCTTTACCTATTGATGTCGTTGTTGCAAAAGAATTTAGCGCAGACGCGGCGGCAACAACCAAGCTAGTTGCAGAGATTAGCAACGACGATATGATTTTAGACATTGGTCCGCAAACAGCAGCAATGTTTGCTGACACGATAGCCGCGATGAAAACAGTTATCTGGAACGGGCCAGTCGGCGTTTTCGAGATTTCACAATTTGCCCAAGGCACCGAGGCAATCGCGAACGCCGTCGCCGCAAATACCGGCTTTTCTATTGCCGGCGGCGGCGAGACAATTGCTGCGATCGACGCCTTTGGCGTGACCGACGCGATTTCCTACATTTCGACAGGCGGCGGCGCTTTCTTAGAATATGTACAGGGTGAGGTATTACCCGCGGTAGACATTTTGCTGCAACGCGCGGCCAGTGAAGACTAATAATCTACGAGTTTAGACAGCAGAGGACAGAAGCATGGCACTTATTAGCTTACGACAACTACTCGATCACGCAGCCGAGAATGGCTACGGCGTGCCGGCGTTTAATGTAAACAACCTCGAGCAAGTTCGCGCGATTATGGAGGCGGCCGACGAAGCAAACAGCCCGGTTATTCTTCAAGCCTCGGCGGGCGCACGCAAATATGCCGGCGCAAACTTTCTCAAGCATTTGATTCAAGCCGCGATCGAAGAATTCCCCCACATCCCTATTGTGATGCACCAAGATCACGGTGTGTCTCCTGCGGTTTGCCAACGCTCTATTCAGCTTGGGTTTTCGTCTGTCATGATGGACGGCTCACTCGGCGAAGACGGCAAAACGCCGATGGACTTCGACTACAACGTCGCCGTCACTAAAACAGCGGTTGCTATGGCTCACGCCTGCGGCGTCTCAGTCGAAGGCGAGATCGGCTGCTTAGGTTCGCTTGAAACCGGTATGGCAGGCGAAGAGGATGGCATTGGTGCTGAAGGCGTTTTGTCGATGGCGCAGATGCTCACCGACCCGCAAGAGGCCGAAGACTTCGTTAACGCCACCGGCGTCGACGCACTTGCCATCGCAGTGGGCACAAGCCACGGCGCTTACAAGTTTAGCCGCCCGCCGACTGGTGACATTCTTGCCATTAGCCGCATCAAAGAGATTCATGCAAAAATCCCAAATACCCATCTCGTCATGCATGGCTCATCGTCGGTGCCGCAAGAATGGCTCGCGATTATTAATGAGTTTGGCGGAGAGATACCCGAAACCTACGGCGTACCTGTATCGGAAATTCAAGAAGGGATTCGTCATGGCGTACGCAAAGTAAACATCGACACCGATTTGCGTTTAGCGTCGACCGGCGCTGCACGCAAGTTTCTCGCCGAAAACCCAAGCGAGTTCGACCCGCGTAAATTCCTCATTCCTACCATCACTGCAATGAAGGGCATTGTAAAAGACCGCCTCGAGGCGTTCGGCTGCGCGGGTCAGGTATCGAATATTGGCAAGGTTTACAGCCTTGAAGAGATGGCGAGCAAATATGGGTTGTAGGCTCGCTCTCTAACTGCGGGCGGTTTGAATCGTCCGCAGTGTTCTTATGATCTAAAGAAGCTTTATTGCCATCAATATAAGCACCACAAGCGAAGCAACCCAGACGTAAGATCGCGCTGGGTTGATCCCCCCCACGTAACACACCAGATACACCACGCGAAGGCCTAACCAAACTTGCGCATGCACAAGTAGGTCGACACCGTTAATCATTGCAAGCAAACACATCGCCAAAAACGGAACGAGACTTTCTTGGAAGTTGGTTGCCGCACGACTAGCCCTGCCCGCACCAACGCTCAGTTCGAGGCCCTCGTCTCTGGATCCCATCAGATACTTCAAATGCACGCGGTTAAAGAACGCGGGAACGAACCAAATATGGATAAGCGTGAGCGCCAGAGTGGCGATAATTAGCTGCGTCATGGTCATGGGTGTTGCTCCCTTAAAATAGCACTCGAGACTTTATCGTCCCATTCACCTCGTTCAGTCGCGCGAGCGCGAGCTCGCTCGCGTCTACGTCTACGTCCATGACTACATAGCCTACTTTGTCATTGGTTTGCAGATACTGCGAACTGATATTGATTCCATTTTCAGAGAAAATGCTGTTGATCTGGCTCAGCACACCGGGCACGTTTTTGTGAATGTGCAACAGGCGATGTTTGCCAGGGTGCGCAGGGAGCGACACTTCAGGGAAGTTTACTGACGCAAAGCTGGAGCCATTGTCGCTGTAACGAACAAGTTTCTCGCTCACCTCGATACCAATATTGCGCTGTGCTTCCATCGTGCTGCCGCCAACGTGAGGTGTAAGGATGCAGTTGTCGAACTCTCTAAGAGGCGAGATAAACTCTTCGTCGTTGGATTTTGGTTCAACAGGGAACACATCAATCGCGGCACCGGCGAGACGGTTCTCACGCAGCGCGGCGGCAAGTGCGTCGATATCTACAACGGTGCCGCGCGAGGCGTTGATGAATATCGCGCTAGGCTGCATCCAGCCGAGCTCTTTAGCGCCGATCATGTTCTTAGTGTCGGGCGTCTCAGGCACGTGAAGGGTAACAATGTCGCAGGTGCTCATGAGCTCCTGCAGCGAGTTTACCTGTGTTGCGTTACCTAGGGGCAGCTTGGTCACGACGTCGTATAAATAGACTTTCATGCCCATAGACTCGGCGAGAACGCTAAGCTGCGAACCGATATTGCCGTAGCCTACAATGCCGAGCTTTTTGCCGCGTGTCTCGAATGACCCGGTAGCGGTTTTCTGCCAGACACCGCGGTGCAGCAGCGCGCTTTTTTCGGGCACGCGGCGCAGTAGTAAAATTGTCTGGCCAATGACAAGCTCGGCGACGCTGCGGGTATTGGAGTAAGGGGCATTGAACACAGGGATGCCACGCACTAGGGCTGCGTCGAGGTTGACCTGATTAGTGCCGATGCAAAAGCAACCCACAGCCTGCAGTTTTTTGGCTGCAGCAAATACGCGCTCGGTCAGCTGAGTCCGTGAGCGCAGACCGACAAAATGGACGTCTTTGATTTTTTCGACTAACTCGTCTTCGCTTAGTGAGGTTTTGAGGTACTCGATGTTCTCGTAGCCTTCATTTTTCAGCGCTTCTACAGCACTTTCATGAACAGCCTCGAGGAGGAGGAATTTGATTTTGCGCTTATCGAGCGAAGTTGATTGCATAAGGTTTGAGTTCCCGTGTCTCGGTGCCGGCGTACTTGAGGCGATGCTCAAAACGCGGACGCATGGTACCATAATAGGCGTTGCAGTACTTTCACTCGATTACCAATTGGCGTCAATACGAGGTGGAAGTAAAGTGAATTTAGCCACCACGCGGGCGCGGCGGCATCACTACGCGGCTTGGCCTTCAGGAAACTATCATGAAATGCACTAAAGCGGAGCTTCTCGAAGCTCTTCACGACCTCGTCGGCGAGGCCGGTCTCAAAACGGCGCCGGCCGACCTCGACAACTATGGCAAAGATTGGACCAAGGTCTACAAGCCCGCGCCTGTTGCGATTGTACTGCCTGCCAATACCGACGAGGTAATCGCGCTGGTTAAATTTGCCAAGCGTATGGAGGTCCCACTGGTGCCATCTGGCGGCCGCACGGGACTTAGCGGCGGCGCGGTTGCGCCCTCGGGCGAGCTTGTTGTTGCGTTTGATCGCATGAACAAAATTCTTGAATTCGATCCGTCTGATCGTCTGGTTGTGTGTGAGCCAGGGGTAGTAACCGAGCAATTGCAGCAGTTCGCCGAAAACGAAGGCTTATTTTATCCAGTTGATTTCGCGTCATCGGGCTCTAGCCAGATCGGCGGAAATGTCGCCACTAACGCCGGCGGCATTAAGGTGATTCGCTATGGCATGACCCGTAGCTGGGTCGCTGGTATGAAAGTCGTAACCGGCAACGGCGAGCTGCTGAGCTTTAATCAGGGACTGGCGAAAAACAATACCGGCTACGATTTTAGACATCTGTTTATCGGCTCAGAGGGAACACTCGGCTTTATTGTTGAGCTAACGATGAGCCTCACCAGCCCGCCAAAAGATCCTACGGTGATGCTGCTAGGCGTCGAAAATATGGCGGCAACTATGCCTGTATTGCAGGCCTGTCAGGCGAAATTACCACTTACCGCGTTCGAATTTTTCTCCGAAAAAGCGCTTAAGCATGTAATGGCAGAGAAAGGGCTGCAGCGTCCTTTTGACAGTGCCACAAATTTTTATGCGCTGGTTGAGTTTGAGAATCAGTCCGACGCCGATCTCGACACTGCAATGGAAGTCTTCGAACACTGTCTCGAATCGGGCTGGGTGATTGACGGAACAGTTAGTCAAAATCTAACTCAGGCTAAAAATTTATGGCGCCTGCGCGAAGACATTTCCGAAACTATCTCGCAGTTTACGCCCTACAAAAATGACATCTCTGTGCGCGTATCAAAAGTGCCAGAGTTTTTGGCCGAGGTGGATGATTTAATTGGCAAGGCATACCCAGATTTCGAAATTATCTGGTTCGGTCATATTGGCGACGGCAATGTGCATTTAAATATTCTCAAGCCAAGTGATCTAGCACCCGAGTCTTTTTTCGAAAAGTGCGCCGAGGTGTCCGACTGGGTTTTCGAGATTGTGCAGCGGCATGGCGGCAGCATTTCGGCAGAGCATGGCGTTGGCTTAATTAAGAAACCTTATTTGCACTATTCGCGCTCTAAAGCCGAGATAGCTGCGATGCGTTCCATTAAAGCAATATTTGATCCGGCGAATATTCTAAACCCGGGTAAAGTTTTTTAGCGCTGCAAGAAATGGCGGTAATAAAACCGTAATCCCCTCGGTCTATTCTGATGCAGAATGCGTGAATAGATTACTCATCAATGACGCACTGCGATCGAAGACTTCGCGGTAGAAACGCAAATCTACGGGTAGCGATTTGTTAGAACGCAGTCCACAACATATTGTAGTGAACGCAAGGGTGATTCATAAAAGGTTTCAGCAGTGGTTGTAAACCAAGAAGTTTGCTTATTTCCCTTCAGTTATTTGGGTCAATAACTCGCTACAATTTGCGACAGAAATTGTTTCCATCTATTCTTCAGAATGCGTAGTATGCAAATTCGATCATTTTTTGGTCGGTGAGTTTGGGCTTGTCCAAATTCGATAACATTAAATTTTAAGCACGAGAGAATTATGTCAGAGACAGTTGAGGGTACAGTAAAGTGGTTTAACGATGAGAAAGGCTTCGGCTTTATCGAGCAAGAAGGTGGCAAAGATGTCTTCGTACATTTCAGCGCCATTAACGGTTCGGGTCGACGCTCTCTCCAAGAAGGCCAAAAAGTGACCATGGAAGTTACCCAAGGTCAGAAAGGGCCTCAGGCGGAAAACGTCACTCCACTCTAGTCTCTGATACTTTACCTGTTCAAGCGATTGAGTAATAAACAGCTAAGTAAGAGACACAGAAGAGAGAACGTAGTTCTAAAGACTAGGACGCATTAAAAAGCGCAAAAGTCCCTAGGCTACAGAGCCAAGCGACACCATGTCCCTCGGCTTGAAGGTTCGAATTAAGGAACCACCTACTTATAGCGTAAGCTATGGGGCAGGTGGTTTTTTTCGCTTATTAGGCACGAAATTGGCTTCAGCTACCCTTTGGCGGTAAGTGTTTTTACGCCGTCATGGGTACTCAGAAGCAAGAGATCGGCAGCGCGTTCAGCGAACAACCCATTGGCAACAACGCCGACAATTTGGTTAATCGCGGCCTCGAGTTTTCGCGGCTCGTCGATCTTGAGATTATGCACGTCGAGGATTACGTTACCGTTGTCGGTAATAACACCTTCGCGGTAAACGGGATCGCCGCCTAGTTTAACGAGCTGCCGCGCAACGTGGCTGCGCGCCATGGGAATCACCTCAACTGGCAGAGGGAAGGTGCCGAGGTAGGGTACGAGCTTACTTTCATCGGCAATGCACACAAACTCTTCGGACGCCGCCGCAATAATTTTCTCGCGGGTGAGTGCCGCACCACCGCCTTTGATCAACTGCAGATACTCATTCGCCTCGTCGGCGCCGTCGACATAAACACGCAGCACACCTGCGGCGTTTAGATCGATAACCGGAATGCCCAACTCGTTTAGTCGCCTAGCACTTTCTTCCGAACTCGCAACCGTCGCCGAAATGCTGTGTTTTATTTTTTCGAGCTCGGCAATAAAGAGATTAGCTGTCGAACCTGTACCGACGCCGAGAATAAATTCGCCGCTGTGGTCGTCGATGATGCGTGCTACATAATCGAATGCCGCTTTGGCAACGGCCGCCTTCAATTCGTCTTGGTTCATGTTGGCTTCCTGGTTGTTTGGTTATTCGGTTAGCGCTGAGGGACCCGCGAGGCCCAGTAGCTGACCCATTCGCACCGGTGAGTCGGCAGCGAGTTTTCCGTTTAGCTCAACCGCTGCGTGACCAAAAAGCACAATGGCGGTAGAGCCCAAATAGAAACGGCCAATCTCGGCGCCCGCGGCAAGTTCTATCGCGGGCACAGTCGCTTCATACTGTGTTACCTGAACTTTATGCCTGTCTCGACCGGGGCAAACCCGCCCTGCCCACACGGTCTCGATTCCTGCAACGATCATTGCACCCACAAGCACTACCGCCATGGGACCCAGTTCGGTGTCGAACAAACACACAAGGCGCTCGTTGCGCGCAAACAGATTAGGCACGCCTTCGGCTGTCTGCTTGTTAACCGAATACAAATCGCCTGGTATATAGCTCATTTTGGTCAGCTTGCCAGCAACCGGCATATGCACCCGGTGGTAATCTTTGGGCGACAGATAAACTGTGGCGAAACTTCCGCCGTCGAAGTCTGCAGCGTCTTGATTGCTCGCAAGCAGATCAGCGACGGTATAATAACGTCCCTTTGCCTGTAGTAACCCGTGCTCGTTAATCTCGCCGAGCTGGCTAATCGCGCCATCGGCGGGGCACAAAATCGGCAACGCATCATTGATGCCTTCGGCAAACGGTCTCGCACCTGCTTTGAGTGCGCGGGTAAAAAACGCATTAAAATTTTCGTAAGCAAGCGGGTCTTGTTCTTGCGCGTCACTCATGTCGACGCTGTAGCGTTTTACAAACCAGCGTATAAAAGGTTTCTTGAGACGGCCGCTTTCGGCAACCCTGCCCACAACGCGCGAGAGCAAATGCTGTGGGACAAGTTTTTGAAGTGTGACGAATAAATTAGGCATGCGGCATTATAGTTCAACTCGCGGGTTATAGGGCTAAAGCGAGTCGAGTATCTGAAAGTAACTTGAGAGACGATCTTCGTGAATTGTGCCCGCCTCGACCGCTGCCTGCAGCGCGCAATCTGGTTCGCCCTGATGCGCACAGTCGCGAAATTTACACTGCCCTGCTAGCGCCCGCAGTTCGACAAAGCCATCGAAAACCTGCTGCGGGCTAATGTGCCCGAGCCCGAATTCTCGGATACCTGGGGAGTCGATCAGATCGAAGCCAGCAAGGTGGAAAAGTCGCGAGGTGGTCGTGGTGTGCATGCCCTTGTCGTGCACAGTCGACAGCCCGCCTACCGGCGCGAGCGCCTTGTCGACACCGAGCGCATTTACAAGTGAAGACTTACCTACGCCCGACTGTCCAACGAGCACCGTTGTAATGCCCTGTAGCGCGTCGGCAAGCACCGAGAGTCCATCACCGGTCGTCGCGGATACCTCAAGCACGGGATAATCTAGGCTGCGGTAAATCTCGAGCATCGCCTCGAGTCGGTCGAGGTCTTCGCATTGGCTTTTAAGGTCGCTTTTGTTAAGGATCAGCATCGGCTGCAGGCCGAGAGTCTCGATAGCAACAAGATAGCGGTCGATGAGATTCGCCATCGGCATCGGCGTGGGCGCAAGCACGACAAGCACAACGTCGATATTGGCCGCCATAGGTTTTACCACGCCGCCAAAAACCGGACGCGCGAACACACTACGGCGCTCGCCGAGCGCGAGAACGACGCCAACACCGTCGTCTCCCGCCTCCCACACAACGCGGTCGCCGGTAACGAGCGCGGGCAAATTAGCGCGCTGATGACAGCGCACGATGTCGCCGCCGTCTAGCGGCTCGATATCTAACTGCTTGCCGAAGTGGCTTATCACCACACCGTTGACTCGGGCATCCGAGAGTGTCGCGGCATCCTGCGCCGCGTTGCCAAGCTCACGCCCCTGATTTTTGGCGATGCGGCCGAGCTGCTGCTTACTAAGTCGTCGTTTGGTCAAGTGTGGCTCTCGATGTCTTTGCGTGCGGTAACCGCAGCGCAATCAGAGCAGTGGATTATTGCATATTCCCCCGTTTAAGGCTTTGTTACACTTGAGGCTTGATAAAGGTGAACTAATGAACAAAGCCAAAAATTTAGTGTGGATCGATCTTGAGATGACGGGATTGCTCCCGGCGAGCGATCGCATCATTGAGATAGCAACAATCGTCACAGACGAAAACCTAAACCTCATCGCCGAGGGCCCTGTGCTCGCTATAAAGCAGAGCGATGCGGTACTCGACGCGATGGACGAGTGGAACCAAACCCATCACGGGCGCTCCGGACTCATCGAGCGTGTGAAGGCAAGCACGATCGACGAAGCCGAGGCCACACGCCAGACCCTTGCTTTTCTTGCCGAGTACGCCGAGCCCAATGCCTCGCCACTGTGCGGCAACAGCATCTGCCAAGACCGCCGATTTATGGCCAATTACATGCCCGAACTCGAGGCTTTCTTTCATTACCGCAACCTCGATGTGAGCACGCTAAAAGAACTAGCTGCTCGCTGGAAGCCGGAAATTATGAGAGGGCTGACTAAGAAAGCGACGCATCAGGCGCTGGATGATATTCGCGAATCGATCGAAGAGCTCAGGTATTACCGCAAGCACTTTATTGTCCCGTAGCGAGCAGACTAGTCCTAGAATTTTTAGCCTTATTAAATAAAAGTAAGCGTTAACTTACTCCCTTATGTCGTTGAAGCGCCCACTCTACGTGTTCTCTCACGAGCGCCGACGGGTGCGCAGCACGCGCAGTAAGCGCGGCGACCGTCTCTTCGCTCGTTGGCGCATTGCCCAGACCCACTGCGATATTCCGCAGCCAGCACTCGTAGCCGATGCGCCGAATGGGTGAGCCTTCGGTGTTAGCCAGAAATTCCTCTTCGGACCAGGCGAACAGCGTGGTAAGCGATTCGGCGTCGAGCCTGTTGCGTGGCGAAAAGTCTTGCTCTGGTGACACCTCGGCAAATTTATTCCACGGGCACACTAGCTGACAGTCGTCGCAACCGAATACACGGTTGCCCATCGCCGCCCGAAACTCCTCCGGAATCGCGGTGCGTAGCTCAATGGTGAGATACGAAATGCACTTGCGCGCGTCGAGCTGATTTGGCGCAGCAAAGGCGTTGGTGGGGCAAACGTCTAAACAAGCATGGCAGGTGCCACAATGCGGCTGGTCAGGTTTGTCGATGGGCAGCGGTAGGTCGGTGAACAGTTCACCGAGGAAAAACCACGAGCCTGCGTTTTTATTAATCAGCATCGTATTTTTGCCGATCCACCCTAGCCCGGATTTTTCCGACAGCGCGCGCTCTAGCACAGGTGCGCTATCGACAAACGCGCGATACCCAATCGGTCCTGCTTTCTCTTGAATTTTATCGGCAAGCTTCTGCAGACGCTTTCGGAGCACTTTGTGGTAGTCACGGCCGCGCGCGTAGCGGGCAATATACGCGGTATCGCGGTTGTCTAGCGGCGCGAGGGAGTTGTCCGCCTGTTTGGCATAGTCCATGCGGACGCAGATGACCCGAATGGTGCCGGGATGCAGCCGTTCTGGGTGCACACGCATGTCGTGATTGTTGGCCATATAGGCCATGTCGCCGTGAAAGTTGCGCGCGATCCAGTCTTCTAAATGCCCTTCATAAGCGCTCAGGTCGACATCAGTAATCGCCACTTCCTGAAACCCAAGACCTACGCCCCAGGCCTTAATATCCCGAGCAAGCGCTTCAAAATCCACCGCCGACTCCGGTTTGGTTGACTGACGGTTGACTGTTAAAGCGCACATAGTCTTTCTGCCGCCGCGGCGAGAGTTTCCTCTTCTTTACAGAAGCAGAAGCGGATAATGCGTGAATCAGGCTGAGGGTCGCGAAAAAAAGGCGACAGCGGAATCGCCGCGACGCCGTGCTCGCGCGTGAGACGCGTCACAAAACTCATGTCATCTTCGTCGCTTAACTCGCTGTAATCGGCAAGCTGAAAATACGTGCCCGCCGAGGGCGTAAAGCGAAAGCGCGAGGGTGCGAGCAAGTCGCAGAAGCGGTCACGTTTTGCTTGATAGAAACTTGAAAGTTCAGTTGCGTGCTGCGGGCATTCGCGCAGGTAATCAGCCAGCGCATACTGCAAAAAGCTCACACTGGTAAACGTAACGAACTGATGTACTTTACGAAACTCCGTTGTGAAGCCCGCCGGCGCAACGCAATAGGCGAGCTTCCAGCCGGTCGCGTGGTAGGTTTTGCCAAACGAGAACACGGCGAAGCTCTTATCCCGCAGCTCTTCATGTCCGAGCACACTCGCATGCCCCCGACCGTCGAACACCATGTGCTCGTAGACCTCGTCCGAGAGCACCATAATGTCGTGACCTCTAATTGTCGCGGCAAGCTTATCCAGCGCTTCACGCGTTAAAACGCTGCCGCAGGGATTATGCGGCGAGTTGATCATCACCATGCGTGTGCGCGGTGTAATGGCTTGCGCTAGCGCCTCGAAGTCGATTTCGTAGGTGGGCAAGGAAAGCGGGAGTCGCACGGGTGTCGCACCGGCAAGCCGAATTGCCGGGTCGTAGCAGTCATAGGCTGGGTCGAAAAGAATGACTTCGTCGCCGCTGCCGACTGTTGCCTGAATCGCATCGAACAACGCCTCTGTGGCGCCCGAGGTGACCGTCACCTCGCTCTCGGGACACACCTGCGCCCCATAAAGCGTCTCTACCTTCGCCGCAATCTCTTCCCGAAGCGGCAAAATACCGGCCATGGGCGGGTACTGGTTCTTTCGATCGTTGAGATGTTGGGCCACCAATTCCCGAAGCCGGTCTGGGCAATCGAAGTCTGGGAACCCTTGCGACAGGTTGATAGCGCCGCAGTCGGCCGCCATTTTGGACATCACCGTAAAAATTGTTGTGCCTATATCTGGGAGTTTTGATTTCATTAAGGTTACCGGCGATTAGTGAGGCATTACTTAGCACAGTGGTAATTTTCGGGCGTTAAGCGCTTTTTCCTAGTGGTCTTTATCACAAGAGTAGGCTAATGTTATCGCTTAAACAGAGAAAAAACGGCTCGCGAATAAGACGAGACTATTTAACGCTCGCGTGAAGTTGCCTATGCTCAATAGATTGTATGTTAACACTGGCTATGTGTTGTTTGTCGCGGCTCTTTGGACACTGCTTTTCTACGCTAATAGCTACTTCTTTGACGCCGCCGAAATTGCTCCTCTTGTAAGTCTCATTTTTCTGCCCGCTGCCTTACGGCCAGTCGCGGTTTTACTCTTTGGTATTCCTGGTGCGTTAGGATTGATACTCGGCGCAGCGTTCACTATCCCCTCGGTCGAGGCAGTAAGCCGCGCTACTGTCATTATTGTTATGTTTAATGGCGTTATTGCGTGGGGAGTGCTCTCGCTGATGCGGTTAAGTGCAGCTTTTCGGTCAGAGCTTACCGCGGACATGACTGGCCTATCATTGCGCACCATACTTGTGCTTTCGGCATCAACCGCAATCGTCAGCTCATCCCTCAATTCAATGGTTATTTTTTTCTCACCCGAGTTATCGACCCCTCCAGGTTTGATGCTACCCATGATGATCGGCGATGCAATAGGTGCGCTGCTAATGCTGTACTTATTGTCTATATTTTCACCTGCCATGACCAAATACCTGAAGTAACTCGGCTGAATTACCTTTCCTGTGTGATCCCACAAATATAGCGGCGTAGCAATTTTTAGGCGATTTGGTATGATGCACGAAATACCATGGAGCTAGGTTTGAATGAAAAGAGATCTGCCTTATCTACGCTTTCTTAATTTGGCGAAAGCACTCGAAGAAATGCCCAAATACCCCTCGTTGGACGCCGTCGAAAGCGGTCTTCTCAACGCCTGTTCTATCTCGTGGTATCAAGGACGAAAACTTGCCACGATGGAAGCCCTCGAAGCAATGCCCGAGATTTCTCAGCGCACAAAGCATAGCCGACTTAAAATTTTGGCCGACAAAGGCATGATTAAAGTCGAAACAGACGAGTTCGACGCGCGTGTGAAATATGTAGTGCCCACAGCGTTAGCGCTTAAGTACTACGAGACGTTGGGTAAGTATCTGGTTAAATCCCAGGCTGAGTAGCCTGGGATAGATTCTTGGTGGGGCTGCTCTCTACCTTAAATTTTTGCCATATTTCGCACAGCGAAGCGTAAAATTTTCGCAAAATCTCGACTCTCTAACGAAATTTTAATAATTTATAAATTCCAAATTTTTGCATTATTTTTTAGAAATTTTTTAAAAACTCGGCCACTACTGACTCAAAATCCGACCCAACCCAATTGCGCTCAAACCGCGCTAAATCTTTTCGAAAGGCGCGTCTCGCCTGCCATGCACGCTTGTAGGGCTGGGTGGCGTCTAAGTCCAGAACGCACAACCGATTGCTGTGAAAGATAAAGTTGCTGATTTTCATATCGCCATGGGCCGCGTTCGCGCGGCGTAGCAGGCGTAAAAGCTGTTTAAACTCACTAAGAAGCGCGTCAAAGTCGTGATTTTTGATAGCACCGCTATTGAGTTGACGAAGCAAGTTGTCACCTGGGTGAAAAAGACTGAGATAGTAAGCCCCGTGATTAAGGGCACCAAAAGAGCGGTTCTCGATAAAGGCGAGAGGCAGGGCGGTGAGAATGCCGTGTTGCAACAGCCAGCGAGCAGCATCAAAGCTGCGACGCGCACGGGTGGTGCGCCACAGACGGGTAAAGCCATGCAGGAGCGATTTGCGGTTGTAGCGCTTTATTACCAGAGAGAGTCCCATCACCTGAATTTTTGCAACGGTGGTGGTGCGATCGTGTTTGAGTATTTTGCCTGCCTCAATTGCCGCATCGGGGTTCTGCAAAACGTCGGCAACTGCGCCAGCCAAGCGCTGCGAAAAATTCTGCTCGGGCGCACGCGCACCGAGCTCGGTGAGCGCGGCGAGGTCTACTGCAAAATAGGCGCGCTTCTCGGCCTGTCTATAAATGTCGGCGCTAGGCTTTTGCTCCGTCGCACAAGTAAGCGATTCATCAAATGCTGTCAGTGCTGCGGTGAGCGCCTTGGTATCGAGTAGCGCCTTCATGCGGCATCGCCGTGACGTCTGTAAAGTGACCTAGCTTTTGTCGATACAGCCTGCCAAAAATCAGCGTTTCGGCCAATGGCATAACGAAGCCCACGCGGGTCGTAATAGCGAATGAACCGCAGAAGATCGCGTTGGGATAGGTTGAGATGCAGGCAAGAGTAATAAAGGCTACCAATATCTTTTATAAGCCAGCGCCTTCTCAGACGCGGGCTCGAAAACGCTCGGTGCAGATCGATAAGCGAGACGCGCAGCTCAGGTTCGTTTTGATGGAGCAAAAAATGGCATAAATACAAGTCGCGGTGACACATGCCGTGACTGTGAAGCGTCTGAGCGATAGTCGCAACGCGCTTGATCAGCGCGCGCTTTAATGCTGGCGATGGCGGCTGCGTTAACCATTGTTTACCAAGGTCTTCGAGGCTAATTGTGTCGGTAAGATCCTGCGTCACAAGGTAGGAGCGGCGCGTCGCAGGATTTAGACCAATTACGCCATAGGCTACTGGCTCCAACGTCGACACACCGAGGCTTTTTAAACGCTGCACAGCGCGCCACTCGTTTTCGGCATCGACAATAGGCCAGCGAAAATGAAAAAGGTTTTTCGCAATCTCACGCCAACCGACACCGCGATGCAGCTTAGCAAAATAGCGGCTGCCGTTTAAGTCAAAGCGAAAGGTTTTGCGTCCATCAACGACGCGAAACACCTCGCCCTGTATAGCCTCGAGTATTTCAAAAGGGTCGCCGCTGGCAAAAAATTCTTTAAACTCTTTGTTCGCGTAACGCATACCCATCTACCCGCGAGGGGTTCCGCTTTCAAAACGCTCTATAAAATCCGCTGCGGCCTGGGGCATGGTGTAGAGACTTTCTTCGGCGCCATAAGCGAGCCCGTTTGCCGACCACTTTGCCGTAGGCAATTGCTCGAGCATGTCCAAAAGTATCTTATTCAGCGACGCTTGCGAGAAAGGCTCAGGGCAGACGGCGCCCGCATTGGCCTGCACTATATGGTACGCATAGCCGCAGGTTTCGGTTGCCAAGACGGGTAAGCCGGCGACTATCGCCTCGAGCAAAGTATAACCTGCGCTCTCTCGGTAGGCAGGGTGTAGCATAAGGTCGGCGGCGGCGAGCAGTTCGGGCACGTCATCGCGTCCCTCTACAATGGTTACCTTATTGGCTATATTTAATTTTTTGGCGAGTCTCAAATAAGAAGCAGGTTTACCTGAACCAACCAAAAGGTAATGAACAGTGCTGTGTGTTTCTCGTGGGAGCGAAGCGATTGCGCGCAGCGCGCGGTCGACGCCTTTCACTTTAAATCCAGAACCAATCTGAATGACGAGTGTCGCTGTTTCGCTGATGTTTAATTCATTCTTTAGCTTTTCCCGCGCAGCTTTCTTGCGCGCCTCACGCGCCGCAGGCGATCGATCGTCGAGTCTGCGGTCCTCGGCAAGCCCTGCGGGTAGTGCATGCAATCGACTCTCACATTCGGGGTAATAGCTTTTAAACGCCGCTCTTTGCTGTGGCGAAAGGTACAGAACCTCGGTAGCGCTGTCGCCGCCGAATACTGCCTCTTCATAGGCGCTAAAGTGTTTAAAGCGACTGCTGTATTGGTAGTAGCTACCACGCTGTGTAGCTGCCATCTCGGCAAAACAGGGGTCGGCGGCGTAGTACACATCAAGACCCGGCATCTTATTAAAGCCTACGATGGTCTGATTATGAACCCCGCTCTGTTTTTCATTCGGGCTCTCAGAAATTCTCTCGATTTTAGACTCAACCCAGCGAGTAAATTTTTTATAAAGACGCGTGCGCGTTAATGCCTTCACTGGCACAAGATGAATTGTGACGCCGTCGGGTTTGTCGCCGGTCCACTTCAAGGTGTACACGGTAATGTTATGACCGCGCGCGCGGCACTCGTTTAAAATGCGCATAAAGTCGCGCTGCTGCCCACCGTGGGGAAAGTAGGAATAAATAATAAATACGAGGTTCATGCCGGCACTCATTTTCCTACGCCGCCATAGTCACTGGTGTCGTAATAGCTTTTAGGTCGACCCAACGCAGCCTCTGCAAGTAATGCTTCGAACTGCTGCCACACCTCGGCCGGCGGATTTGTCGTAAAGCACGGCGGTGTCACGGCTTTGTCGTTCGCGAGCACGGCGGCTCCATTGTAGGTGCAGGTTTTTTTGAGGCAAGGCGAACAAGCAAAAGTAGAACGCAGATGCTTTTGCGTGACGCCATAGGTACCCGAAAGCGCGGGATCGGTTGGCCCATAAATCGACAGTGTAGGGCGCGCGAGTGCGGCCGCTAAATGACCAAGGCCAGTGTCCACTGCAACGACCCCGCTGGCGGCTGCAAGTTCGGCGGCGAGTCCGCTCAACGTAAGCTTGGGCAAAACTGTTGCGCCGGTAGCGCTCGAGATGTTTTCGGCACGGACGCGTTCGGCCTCGTCGCCCCACGGGAGTAAGACGTCGAAGCCCGCCTCGGCTGCGTGTCGCGCAAGGGCGCACCAATAATCGACGGGCCAGTGTTTGGTTGCCCAGGTTGTACCGTGTAAGAAAACAACTTGCTTAGCGCTGCTTTTCTGCCTTTCTACCGTGCCATGCCTGTTTTGTTTTGCAATCGCCTCGTGGCTTACACCGTAGTCTATTGTGCGAGGGTTATATTCATACTGCAGCGCCCGCGCGAAAAGCTGACGTACCCGATCAACCGCGTGTTCTGTTTTAGGCACCGAATACACTTTGTTGTAAAACAGCGTCGCCAAAGGTTCACGCACTGTGCTGTCACTTAAGCCAACGGTTAAGCCGCGTGACATACGGCTTATTACCCCGCTTTTAATAAGTCCCTGTGCGTCTATAACAAGATCGTAATGTTCGCGGTTAATCTCATCCTTAAATTTTTTGAATTCAATACCGCCTAGTGAGCGCAGCGGTGTTTTTCGCCAGCGTCGAAAGGCAACGGGAATGACGCGATCGACCGCTGGATGCCATTTCGGCACCTCAACAAAATTTTCTTCAACCACCCAGTCAAAAATTATATCGGGGCGCGCACGTCGGGCGTCTGTAACGGCGGGAAGCGTATGAATAATGTCGCCGAGCGACGAAACTTTAACGATTAAAACTCGCACTGCAATTCTCTTTTTATGTTTGTCTCGCCCGCGCTAGGCGGCTAATCCTATTCTGTTACTTGGCATACAATTCGAGTACCGCAGTCAGTGCTCGCGACGGGTCAATATCGGTCATACAACGTTTGTGGCCAAAGCGACACTCTCTATCGAAACACGGCCGGCATTCGATTGGTGTCGTTAGGATTCTCGATATCGGCGCGAGTGGTGGCGTAAACTCCGGCGAGGTAGAACCGTAAAGCGCAACGACCGGTAAATTTAGCGCCGCTGCAACGTGCATGAGACCAGAGTCGTTTGAAAGCGCCATAGTACATGCCGCCATTAAATCAATTGCCTCGGCGAGCGACGTCTTGCCTGCCAAATTAAAGCAGCAATTAATCAGCGGATGCCCTACTTTCTGCGCGATGCCATCGTGAATTTCCTGTGCTATCGCCGCATCCCCTGCCGAGCCCATAATTACAACACGCCACCCATCGGCGATCAGTGTTGCGCCAAGCGTCGCGAAATGGCTAACAGGCCACTGCTTTGAAGAGCCAAACTCGGCGCCGGGGCACATGGCGAGCAGACGTCTAGGCCAGTCGCCGGCGGTCTCTATTCCAAACTTGGCTAATACCTTGTCGACCATCGGTCGCGTAACCAACAGATTTGGGTCTGGCACTCGTTCGGGCAGGCGCGCGTCCGCCGAAAGGCCTAGTGCGGCAAAGCGCTCAACCATACGTGGGTATTTGGTCTTGTCGAGTCGCCGGCAGTCGGTAAGTAGCAGGCCGCGGGCCTCGCCGCGCCAACCGATGCGCGTTTTAATGCCGGCAAAACGCGGGATCAGTGCAGACTTGAAAGAATTGGGCAGCACGATGGCGTGGGTAAACCCTTTGTCGGCGAGGCTTTTGCCGAAACGGCGACGCTCGCCGAGTTTAAGGTCGCCGTGATCGAATGGCAGCACCAGGCTTTCGTCGACCTCGGGCATGCGCGCGAGAAGTGGCTCGGTCCACGCAGGGGCTAATACGGTAATGTGGCAATCGCGGCGGGTGCGCTTGAGCAGGATAAACAGGCTCTGCGCCATTATCATGTCGCCGACCCATGAGGCACCAATAATGAGTATCTTTTGCGGGGTGGTGACCGCTGACTGCGCAGCCAAGTCGGCGAGTTCTTGTTCGCGCCGATCTTCTGCAAAGGTCAGATCCATCAGCTCTTCGAGCGTTTGTTCGTGGGCGCCGGAATCGGCTTCCTCGTTTACGCTATCCGAGACCTGATCTTGGTTTTCTTCGTTTCTTGCCATCCCCACAGTTTACTCTCGCTGGACGGTGAGGGACAGCATGAGAGAGGGCTATTCGACGAGCTTAATCCACGTGCCGGGCGCAGGATTGCCGGAGGGATAATAATTGTTCAGCAGTCGCAGCGTCTCCTCGGGATAATTCGCGATGCGGCTCTGCTGGGCAACTATCTTAAAGTCGAAAAACTCGCTTGCCTGAACGAAACGAATTTTGGCTTCGACGCCAGCGCCTTCGCCACGCTGAATTGCACGGAACGAGCGAATCGAGGCGAGTATTTCGGCATCGACTTCGTCGCTACTGGCCTGCCCGCGAAAAATCATTGCGCGGCGGCCAAGATAGATTACGGCGACGCGCTCGCGTGTGCCCTCAGCTGTCTGCACGAGGCCCGTGTGCCCTACGAGCCTAAACTGCTCAAGCGGCTCGCTTTGCTGCAAATTTTCGATGCCGAGCTTTTCTTTAATAAAGAGTCTGGGGTCCAGATTATCCTGCAGCTGCTGCGCCTCAATTCTCAGCGAGCCGGCACCCTCGAGCGAGCCTGTGGCGGTGGTGGTCGTCTCCGCAACAGTCCACTCGGGCGGAAACACCAGGGTATAGCCCAGAAGCGACTGATAGTAGCGATTGCGTTCGTCGCTGCGCTGCGACTGCGCGCTCTGGCCAACAACGAGGCCGTCCAGTGCCGTTCTAAACTCAGTGTTGTCGGTACGGGTTATCGCGTTGCCGCCCAGAGTCGCGACGTCTTCGATCGCTTCCTGAAGCCGTTTGTCGTTGCGCGGGTGAGTGGCGAACAGCCCATGATAGCCCCCTCCCGTGCCCGCGACCTTGCGATTAAAGTCTTCTTGGTTTTTGAGAACGGTAATCACCTCGATCATGGCCGCGGGATCGTAACCTGCGTTAACGATGTATTCGGCACCAAGGCTATCGGCTTCGAGCTCGTCTTCGCGGCCAAAACCGCTCAGTCCGCTCTGGGCCCAAATAGAAGCGATGTCGCTTATCTGCGAACCAACATAGCCACTGCCAGTGGCGACAGCCGTCACGATGCCGCCAACGGTCGAGGCGGTTTTAGCCAAGCCGCCGCGCGCTTGCTGTTGCACCGCGTGACGCGCCGTGATGTGGCCGATTTCGTGTGCGAGCACCGCAGCGAGTTCTGCCTCAGAGTTCATGAAAGTGAGCAGACCGCGATTAACGTAGACATAGCCCGCGGGTAGCGCGAAGGCATTGATCTCGGGATTATCGATAATAGTGAACGTATAGTCTAAATCGGGACGGTGGCTTACCGCGGCAATGTCATTACCCACGCGCTCGACATAGGCCTGCAATACGTCGTCTTTATAAATGGGCATCGAGGCGAGCACTTTCTCATGTTCTTCGCGGCCGATTTCTTTCTCTTTGTTTTCGGTCATCAACACTAAGTTTGCGCCGCCAGTGGCAGGGTTGACGGCGCAGCCGGCAGTGGTGAGCGCAAGGCAGAGAAGAGTGAGAAGTGCGAGTGGGCGAGTCATAGAGTTCTCCGCTAAGTCATTCGCCATTGACAAACTGTTTGAGCTGATCGGCAAGGCGGACGCAGGCATTCGCCTCGACTCGTGCGATCAGTGGAATGGGAATAACGAGCGCGGGCAAATACGATTGGCCTGAGGCGTCGGTGCTTATAGTACCTACGTTTTGCAGCGAGGCCACATCCCACACGCGCGCGTCGAAGGTCGAGTCGTCCTCCCACGAACCAAACCCGAAGCAACCGGCGCCGCCAGGGCCCACGGTGCAAGAAATTGTGCCCGTTCGGCCGCTGGTTTCGGTGAAACCATCGAGCCACACCATATACCGTACGCCGAACTCGGCCATTTTTTCGGCAACAACTGGCTCTGCCATCAGCCGCTCGAGGTCTTGGGTTCTGAGCGGCGCGGTGCGCGGCTCGAACCACGGGAACATGGCGTCGACAAATTCTTTTTCGGGGATAACTGAAATCGAGTCGTTACCGGTTGTCATGCGCTCGCCTACACAGTCGACAAATTCGGCGCGTGTTTCGTAATCGCTCGAATGTCTGCGTCCGAGGATAACAATAGACTCATCGCTGTTGATCCCCGTCTCGCCTTGGCGAAACTCATCAACCGTGGTGCTAGTACACGAGGCTAGTAACACTACCAACAGGGGCAATAATGCTTTCACAATAACCTCCTTAACTCTTCTTTCGCGACTCATTTAGCAACTCAATTAGCGCGACGCTAACCAATCGCGCACTTCGGGCACTTGCGCAAAACTTAACGAAAAGCTCGACGCAAGATCACGTAGCGCGACTACCGCGGCGTCGTTGATTGCCGCATCGGCTGTACGCAAACTTTCGGTAGGCGTCTTGCCGTACGAGGTTAGCACCCAGTCAGCGATCGGCGCGCCATCACCGCTAACTAAGCGCATGTTGTAGCGAATCCATACCTCGTAAACATCAAGCTTGGTTTTATTAGGCAGTGCGAGTTGAAACTCATCGATTGCGGGCACGAAAATCGCATCGACGCCGAGCGACTCGGCTTCCTCAAGACTTGCCGCCTCGACCACCGACTCAAACATAGCCGGCAGCACCGCGTCGAATAGCGCGACATGCGATGCGCCACTGGCGATATTAAATTCTTCGGCGCCGGTTTCGGAATACTCTATGTAGCTAAAATTACGCAGGGGCTCGTCGTAAACCACGGCCAGAGACAGCGGCAGCTTTGCCACATTGGGGCTTGGATAACTGCCTTCGATAACGACTTTGCTTACGCCGCAGCTGGCAAGCACGAGCGCGCAGAAGGCTGTGCACAGCGTTTTAGCGATTGATCGAATTGAATTTTTCATCATGCACTCATTGAAAATCATTCAGGCCTACGAATGTACCACCATTTCGCTGTGTCATCTCGCGCATAAGCGTTGCGTAGCGATAGACGCTTTGTTGAAACCGTGCCGGACCCGCAAAGATTGTTGGAAACCCAATGCCGTGAATACGCACGAGACGATTGCCGTCGGCGTCTTCGACATTGATCCTATCTATAGTACGTAATACGTCACGAATCGAGCCGCCGGGTTGAAAATCATCGCCCAAAACGTAAATGCTGATCTTTTTATCGGGCGCATAGAACGTATTGATCGCTCGGGTCACCCCTTCCACAGGGCTTGAGTTGCTAAACGGGTTCCAGTTACGCAAGGTTGACAAGATCTGTGTGCGGCGCGCAGGTGTGTCCGGAATCCACTGGCCTCGAAACGAGTCGAACATGTAGTCGCCCATGTCGTTCATGATCTGTATTCCCTTCACGTCGGGATAGACATTCAGGGTGTCCTCGATCACCCCGAGCATTTTGCCCCAGCTCGGGTTATTGAACATCGACCCCGAGGTATCGATGACAAAGATAATGTATTCGCTGTCGACAGGTATGCCGCCGATCGCATTATTCTCCGGCGCGCGGCTGTTAGCGGCAAGGCGCTGCATCTCTTCGGTAAGCGACTGCTGTGCGAGCGACAGTTTACCAATTTCGTCGGTGGTCTCATCCGAAAGCTGCTTCGAGCTTTGAAACTCGCCCTGCACCTCGCTAAGGTCACGACGAAGGCGCGCCACACGTTCTTTTATAGACGAAAGCTGCTCTTGCTTGGCGTTGAGCTCGCGGTTAACCACGCGCGTCTCGCCTCGAATCTCGAAAAGCTGCTCTTGAAGTTCGGAGATAACCGCCGCCGGCGCGGCCTCGGCGTCCTCCAGAGGCGCTGGCTGCGAGGGCTTGGCGAGCATTAACAAAATAATCATCGCGCCAAAGCCACAGGACGCGACATCGAGAAACGATACGGTAAACGACTCTGTCTCGCGGCTGCGCTTAAGCATCAGGGCCAATCCTTAGACGGCGTGATAAACGACCCGCGAGTAATTTGCGCGAGTTGCCAATAGGCTGCCGACGCGCTCGGGTCACCCTCGAGCGGCATGAGTACAACGTTTACTGGCACATTATTAGGCAAACCTTTTATCGCGTCTTCGAACAGGTCCATGCGATCTTTGGGCGTTATGAGCCCTGTCGTTTTGCCGCGGCCGCCGAGGGTCGGAAGCCCGTCGGTGATAAGAAAAATATTGTCCGGCGGCTCATCCATGTTTGAAATCGCGCGAAACACCTGATCGAGGTCGGTACCGTTATTGGGCACGAGCGCCTTCATGTTCTCAATGCCTACATTGAGGCCGTCGCGGTCGGCGACTTCTTGCCACGTAAATTTGTCGCCGTCTAACAATGTGTCAGTAGTATTACTAAACTGCCACAGTTGATACCGACTCGTGATCGGCAGCTGTGTGCTCACCCAGTCCACCGTCCTTACCACGCGCTGCCACTTTGGCGCTTCGCGCTTGCGCTCGTCGCTCATATTGCGCGTGCGAATAATATTCACCAGCGTTTCGTCGAGCATGCTGGTCGAGCTGTCGACTAAAATGAGGATTCGCTGCCCGCCGAGAAAAAGACCGGTGAGATACTGCCGACTGCCGTCGCCTAAAAACTGACGAACGCTGTTGCCTTCCTGATCCAGCGCGCTCGCCTGAAGGCGCAGCAGTTCTTCTTCGAGCGCTTGCACATCGGCGCGCAGCCTCTCGATACTTTCGACGGTTGCCGTGCTGGAATTTTCGAGCGCGGCGAGCTCTTGCATAAAGGTTTGTATCTGCTCTTGAATCTCGCGCGCGAGTCCTTCGGCGGTTACTACCTCGAGGCTTACCTCGGCGACGGTATTGCGAATTCGCTCAAGATTGAGCGCGCCCTCTAGCACCTCCTCTTCGAGCAGACTTACCTCCGAGGCGATGCTCGGATCGACTGTGACCGCGGCCACGGTATCGGCGTGATCAAGAATGAGAAAAAGTAAAATCACCGCGCCAAAGCCGCAGAACATCACGTCGAGAAACGCGAGGCTTAGCGGGCTTACTTGTCTCTTCTGACTTTTCTGTGATTTAGTCTGCGCCATTGGTTAGCTTTTTTAGATTAAACGTTAGCGTGTTCTGTCCGTCTGCTTCGCTGTCGATGCTCAGCGTAAGCGAGTCGCCCTGTTTGAGAGTAAGTTCTGCTGCGTTTGCGACACGCTCGCCATTAACGCGCAGACTACTAAGCAGCGCAGCTGCCTGCGCACCCTGAGCACTTAAACCGACCTGCGCGAGCGCGTCTCCTGCAGCGCCGTCTGTCTCGCTCGCGGCCTCTGACGTTGTCGGCGACGCCGAGGCAGGCCGAGACAGTGAAAGCGTCTTACACAGACTGCTCGCGCCGCCACTCAAAATTTGATCGCTATGCGTAAGGCTATTCGCAAGGTGTTGTTCGGCATTAAGTGTTGTTACCGGCGCCAACTGTGCGAGCTGCGGCATTAAGCCGGGCAGCTCGCTCAAGGTTGAACACAGAACGATCTGCGCATGTGGCGCTCGGCTTAGCATCGCGTTTAGCTGCGCTAAAAGTCGCTGCCGGATCGGGGCAAGCGAGGAGACTAAACTCTCATAAGGCAGCTTAGCATTATGGACCGCACCGTCGGCGCTAAGCTCTAACATCAGACTGCCGCTCGACGCATCGGCGGCGAGCCATGCTGGCAGCGCGTTGTATAAAAGCTGTTCGGTCGGTGCGTCATGCTGCGGGTTAAACCGGCACTGATCGATAAACAACTCTGTGCTCAGCTGCATGAGCGCGTCGATGACATTCTGACTACCGCTTGAGGGAAGCGCGACCGAGGTGTCGACCTTAAGCATGCCCTCGTGCCAACTCACTAGCGTAAAAAGTGTCTGATGCAGTTGTTGCTGAACGACGATTGTATCGTCGCTCGCGTTTATCGACTGCGCGCCGGCCGCGAAGATAAGCGCCGAATCGACAAGACCTGTAATGGCAAGCGGCGTCTGTTTGGCGATGCCAAGAAGAATACCGAGCTGCTGCCGCGAAAAACTCCCGGGCACGCTTACAATAACATTGTCGGTGTTGGCATCAGCGTCGACGGCAAGCCCATTGAGATGCGCATGGGCGAGATCGGCGAGGTGGCGGAAGCGGTTGCCGGGCAGGCGACCTGCAGGCAGCGGGTCGAGACTCAGTTCCTGCCAATAACGGCTATGACTTTCGTTTGGATGTAGCCGCGACTGCGCCTGAGCCTGCGCGCCAAGCACGAGGGATTTTTCCCGAGCGAGTGCAAACCCCGGACTAATCAGCCGAATGCCTTCGGCATTGCCGAAAGTAATTCCGTGATCGTTTAGCTCTAAAATTTGCGGTGACATTGCACTCCTTAACTGATCTTTTTACCGCACAGTATTAGGCAATTAACTCGTTGTCGGTTTTTGTACTCGGCACACGCAGATGCCGAATCATGCGTTCGTCGCAATAGGTTTGGCAGTCGAGCACTAATCTGTCTTGCACTAGCTGAAGCTGATGCAGAACAAACATCAATATGATGCTCACCACAAGCGCAACGAAGGTTGAGTTAAACGCCACGCCGAGGCTTACGGTAACGCCGACGATATCGCCATTCACCGCCTGATAGGCTTGACCGAGCGCTGTGCCGATGCCGCGTACGGTGCCAAGGAAGCCAATCGAGGGAATCGCCCACGCGATGTAACGCACGATCGCCAATTCGGTTTCCATGCGATCAGCTTCGGACTCGCACACATCTTTTACCGTGGTCGACACGTCTTGAATACTTTGTGTGCTCTGAAAACGATGCAATCCAGCGATAAGCGCTCGGGGCAACAGCGTGACACGTTCGTCGTCACTAAGCGCCTGCAGTGGCCGCGCGAAGTTGCGTGCGTCCTGCGGCAAAATACTGGTGCCCTCAGTGACTTGAAGTAAATTGCGGTCGAGCAGTTTACGATCACCGAGTGTCTGCTTTGCTTTTAGCCCGATAATCGCCGTGGCCCACAAAAACAGAATGATGCAGGTCTCTTGTTCGAAGTCGCGAAGCACAACATAGAAGGAGCGCTCGGGTGTGTACTCGGGATCGGTTTGCTGCAGGTATTCTTGCTGCTGCGAGACGATCTCAGCGTTGGGACGTATAACCGCCACATAGGCCATGTGCACAATGATTACTGAAGTAATCAGTGCCGCAACCTGAAAGAGCGCGCCGTTTAACAAACCCTGTCTCATAGTGATTCCTTTTTGCTTCTTTTCGTCGTGCTGCTAAATGTCAACTGGAAACGACACGCCAAAGTCCTGCGAGATTTCTTCAGTCGGAATAAAACGTGCGCCTGATTCTTCCTCGGCAACTTCGCCATCGTTGTTTTCATTGTTTCCGCTATCTGCCAAGTCGGTCTCTTGTACAGGCTCTTGCGTCACCTCTGTTTCGACAGCCGGTGGCGGGTTCTGTTCTGCGTCTTGCGCGGCGGCGCTAAACACCCACACACACGCAAGCAGTAACGCTGCGCGGGTAACAAGACTGAGATTGCTTAGTGCTGCCATTTAAATGCCCAATTCAATTTTCGCGTCAGTTTTTGTGTCAGCTCTCGTGTCGATTCTCGTGTCAGTTCTAGTGCCAATTTTCAAAAAATCTCGATGCAACTAATCTTCGAGGTAACGTGCGACGCGGAAACCCACATCATCGCGCGCTTCTTCACCAAAATCACGGAACGACAGGCGTAGCTCAGTAATCGTGCCGTGCGCCCAACTCGAACCGCGAATAACTCTAAATTGACCAGCGTCAGGACCGAGCGGATCTCGCTCGACGCCGAGGCTGCCGCTCGCACCGTAATAATCATTGACCCATTCGGCAACATTGCCTGCCATATCAAATAGGCCATGATGATCGGCGCTGTAGCTTCCCACCGCGGTGGTGACAGGCGAGCGGTCGTTATACTCGAAGAGTATATCGCCTAAGAAGGCACGCGCGCTGACGTCGGCAAAATTTCCCGCACCGTCCGGCGGCGGTAATTCCCCGTCCCAAGAGTATTTGCGCATGCCGGTGGGGTCTTCTGTGTCACGCCGCGCCGCCCACGCCCACTCGGCTTCGGTTGGGAGTCGATAGCCGCTGCTTGTCGCGTCGATTCCCGACTCCGTGTAGAAAGGGGTCAACCCCTCTTGCTCGCTCAACCAGTTACAAAAATCTGTCGCCTGTTGCCACGTGATTCGCACAACAGGTTGGCTTTCGTTGTTAAGGGTCATGCCATTGGTCGTACCAGAATTATGCTCGGAGTCGAACTCACGATACTGTGCGTTGGTTACCTCGGTGAGCGATAAATAGAACGGTCGCTCCAGAATAATATCGCGGATCGTTTCGTTCGGTCGTCGACCGGCTTCGCGGCGCGATGCCCCCATCGAAAAGCGATCGGGATTGAAGAGTTTCATGCGCTGACCGGCGGGGTTGGTGATAACCGGCTTGATCGCTGCGATACGCGCGTCTTCGAGCGAAGTTAGATTTACGCGAATCTCCTGCTGCAGACCCGGACGGGGCGTGAACTCCGCTTCGTAGGGTACATAGCCTTCTTTGCGAATCTCGACCCGCTGGCTAATCGCCATAAGCGCGAGTGTTTGATTAGCAGAGCCGCGGCTTATCCCATCGATGAAGAGTTCGGCGTCATTTGGCGTTGCTGCAATCCTGACATCCGACAGCACAGGCGTAAGTTCAATCTCGATCTCACGTGACTCGTTTGCGCGTGTCGTGAGCCGTGTCTCTTGCGAGCTGTAGCCATTCTTAAAGAAGGTGATCACATGATTGACATCAGGTGCGAGCGCAACCTCAAGCGGCGTTTGTCCCTTAAACTCACCGCCAATGGTGACGCTCGCACCGCTCGGCTGCGAGTTAATAAACACGAGACCATCGGCAGGTTCTAGTTCGACCCGCGGGACTAGGAGGCTTGTCCCGGCGTCAAGTTCGAGCCGCTCCTGCCACGCTTTATAGCCCGAAAGTTTAAGTGTAACCTCGCGGCGTCCCTGCAAAATTTCGGCATTAAGGGGAGTTGTCCCAATGCTTTCGCCGTCAACTAAAAGCTCGGCACCGGAAGGTGTCGTTGTAAAACTTACGGTAGCCCACGCCGGCTCAAGCGTGAGTTCGAACGCCTGCTGCTGCCGACGTCCTTCGATGTCTATCGTTTGTGTCGCCGGTAAGTAGCGCTCGCGGGTGACGCTGATTTCGTGGGCACCCGGCTCGACATCAATGTCGATTAGCGGCGCATCGCCCACATCGACGCCATCGATGCGCACACGTCCGCCGTCAGGTAAGGCGTTAATGCTCACAATGCCTGGAAGTTTGCGCATGTCATAACTGTGTGTCTGCGCCGCGTCATCATTGATAACAAGCGGTGCAATTTCGTCGTGAAAGCCAGGGTTACTAAGGGCAACCGTGTAATCGCCGGTACGCATCAGATAACGTGCCCCAACGCGCAGCGCAAAGCCGTTGTCGATTTTGATCTGCGCGGTAATCGGGTTCACCTCAACGAGAACTGATTTTGCGGTAAGCACGAACCACGCCGAGATAAGCGCAGCTGCACCAAAGCAGGCAACAAACGCGTGCAGCCATCTGAAGCGATAAGAGAAACCGCGTTTGGTTTCGGTAACCGGCTCAAAGTCGATGACTTCGATTTCGTCGTCGTGGCGTTCACTCATCTATTAACGTCCCAGCGCACTGCTTATGGCTTCGCTACAGCGTACAATCACAACCGCTGGCGTTAACCCAAACCCGACGGTAAATTCTTCGCGTACTTCGCGATAGCCTGCGCGACGGCCTACTGCAGCATAGGTGCCAGGCTTGAGATCGACGCGCGTTTGTTCAAACGTGCCGAGGTCAGAAACCCGCAGCAGCGTCACCTCGGTAAGACCGTCGGAGATAAATCGAATTGACACCGGCACCTGTGAGTTTTCGAGCAGCACCTGCAGTTCGTCCAGTTGACTGATTAGCCGAGGGCCCGGAGTTTCAATGGTACGCCCGGTAAAATAAATATCGCGTGTCTCCTCAAACACCGCCTGCTCGGCAAACCGTTCTGGTGAATCGAGTGCGGCAATTAATAGCGCATCGAGTCGCGCACGTTTTTCGGCGTAGTCTAGCGCTCGGTTAATTGCAGGTAAGGTCGCGTCGATGGCAACAATCGCTTGGTAGTCAACAACGGCTTCCTGCCATGCCTCGTTAGCCTCAGCTGTCTGTGCACGCTGCTGCAGTTCCGCTATTTTAGCATTAGCGATCTCGGTTTCGGTTTGCACTATGGCTGCGCGGGCTTCGTTCTCATTAACACCAAGAGTTGCCGCCGCCTCGAAGCGTGCGATCGCTTCCTGCGGATTTCCCGCCTGCAGCTGGGCGTAGCCTTCGGACATCATCGCTGCGAAGCGTGCTTGCTGCTGGTCTGCGCGAGCCTGTGCGAGCGCTTGCTGCGCCTCTACGCTATAGGGATCTAATTCGACCGCTTGTTCCAGTAGTGAGACCTGCTGCGTGGGATTGCCTGCAGCACGTTCTGCCGAGTCGAGTAATGCGATCAATTCTTCTAGCGCTAACGCGCGCGTAAGTCCGATCTGAGCTTCTTTGTTCGAATCACCGTCGACAAGATCGACTAATGAGTCTTCCAGCACGACGGCGAGCTCGAAGGCGGCGATCGCTTCATCAGCCTCGCGCGCAATAAGCGCCTGTTCGCCGCTAATGAGCATTTGCTCGAGCACTGTCGGTACCGAGGTCTTTGTCTCTGTTAGCTGGGCAAGCGCCTGTTGGTAGGCATCGCGCGCGCTGCCAAATTCCTGTACGCGGTAGCTCTCGTCACCCTGCAGTGCTAACGCGAGTGCGGCGTCGTAGTCGGTTTGCGCCCACCGCGTAACTTGTAACTCATCGAGCTCTGATTGAACGCTCAGCAACTCAGCAAGCACGTCTTGAGCCTCTTTGCGCTCACGCGCGCGCTGCGCTTCTAAAAAGGGCGATACGCCGGGCTCGGTGCGTTGTGCAGTTGGCACTGGGGCAACGGCAAGCGATTCTTCGATCCGGCGCTCGAGCGGCAGTTCATAGTCTTCGACGATACCCGGTAATACAAAGATCACGAACAGAGCGAGCAGCACGAGTACACCCATCCCTGCCCACACCCACGGTGGCTGACTCTGCTTTTGGTCCGAGAACTGATCGAGGGGCTGCGGCTCTTTATCGAGCTGAGGCTCGTTACCGCGCTGAGATTCTTTATTTAACAGAGGCGCTTCAGTTAGCTGCGGCGCTGCCTGCTGCTCGGGGGCAGTCGGGCTTTGTCCTGCACCTGCAGGCGAGTTGTCGACGCTCTCGCTGGGGTCGTCGAAGCGGTCGTTGTGATCTGGCATCGCTGTCTTCTTTGGCTTGTCGCGTTACGGAGTTATTTAAAGCTGACCGGTTTCGGCCGCATAGATGTCGGCTAGTATCTCACGCCATTGCGCGTACTGCTCCTCTACCGTACCCGTAAGCGTAATCGTGCGGTCTTCGAGATCGATGACTCGCGGGGCCACTTCGTTCTCGAGCGATTCGCCGAGTTCTTGCAGCGATTCGAGATGCATTTTCGCCTCGGCGAGTTTATCGAATCCGCTTTTTATCACATAGGCACCTGCGCCTGCGCCAATCGCGCCGCCGGTCTGTGTAACATAGTCCTGACCATTAGCTGCGGCGGCAATGCCACCAAGAAGCACCGCCGTGCCGGCGATAAAGCGACGTCGCGCCGAGCCTTGTAGCTCACGCAGCGTCATCGTGGCGTCGTAGCTCTGCTCGCGCCAAGAGTCGTAGGGGATGCGCATTTCTCGTGCATAGGTCGCGTAATAGTCTTGGACGGTGTCTATGTACATAAAGTCACGCTCTCGGATGCTGCGCACGCGGTAAAGAAGAGGGTCGTTTTCTGCCGGCAGCGCGGTAATCTCATACTGTCCGTTACGGTTTTGCGTGAGGTAGTCGCTAAACGCGTCAGGCGCGAAACTGCGCGCAAAACGCAGCTCCGATATTGTTCGAATCTCGGTGATTTCAGCAGGTTCGAGGTTGCGCTCTAAGTACGCGAGAAGGTCGTTGGCGATTGCGTTATAGATGACCTGAAAAGGATCATTTTTTTGACGCTCGCTGGGCTCGTAGCTGAAGCGGCTTACAACTTCGTCGTAGTCTTTGGTATACCATGCACGACCACTCGAGTCGGAAACATTGACTCGCAGGGTCATCGCTTCACCGTCAGAGTGGAGGACCGTGCCATTGAGCACTACGTCGATCGGGCTCTGATCGTTGGGCAGCACGCGCACGATGCCCCAGTTGCCTGATCGCTGTAATGTTTCGGCGAGCATATAGGGCACGTAGCGCGATTCCGCGACGCGGATCTGTGCATTGGTGGTTTCTTCTTCGCGTCGAGTTAGCCCGTCTAAACCCGGGTCGAAGATAGCCACCCCAACGTCGAGTAAAAATTCTTCGGCAACGTTTTCGCTCGCCCGCTGAATCGGTGTGTAGCTTGTGGATTTTACGGTATGGGTCGCGCAGCTTGTTAGCACAAGTGCGGCCATCGCGATCAACACAGCTTTCACATTAAGCCGTTTTAACGCGGTCATAAGAAACGAGAAACTTGAAGCGCGCGCGATGGCGCG
>JAFMKB010000071.1 GCA_017853205.1 Gammaproteobacteria bacterium | reverse complement strand
GAGCGCGGCGATGCGCGGTAATTCAGCGCAGAGCGAGCGGCCCGCCTATGTGCCCACGCCGAGCCCCTCGTTGACGAGCGCTTATAATCTCCTCGGCGTGAGTGTTGATACCTCGCCCGAGGAGTTACGCCGCGCTTATCGTCGACAAATGGCGCTGCATCATCCTGACAAGCTTGCTTCGCAGAACCCCTCGCCCGAGGCGCTGCGTCGAGCCCACTTAAAGGCGCACGAGATACGCGAGGCCTTCGAAGCCGTTCGTCGACTCCATCGTGCTCGCGCGTGATGATAGAGAGGCAGCCAGTAGTCTGAATCTGTTTTTTATGAAGCAGGACATCTTCCTTAGGAGTCTGTAAAATGCATGACTTGGTCGCCGCTTAAGGAACCCGCATGAAAGATTTTCTCATTGCTCCCTCGATTCTCTCCGCCGATTTCGCGCGGCTCGGCGAGGAAGTAACGTCGGTACTCGACGCAGGCGCCGACGTTGTGCATTTCGATGTGATGGACAATCACTACGTCCCCAATCTAACCATTGGCCCCATGGTATGCAGCGCGCTGCGTAACTACGGCATTACAGCACCTATCGACGTGCATCTCATGGTCAGCCCAGTTGACCAAATGATTGTCGACTTTGCTCAGGCAGGCGCGAGCTATATTACGTTCCATCCAGAGGCCACGAGTCACATCGACCGGTCGCTGCAGCTAATTCGCGATCACGGTTGTAAAGCGGGTCTCGTGTTCAATCCCGCGACGCCACTCCACTGCCTTGAGTATCTGATGGACAAGCTCGACGTCATTCTTCTGATGTCAGTTAACCCAGGATTTGGTGGTCAGAAATTTATTCCATCGACGCTGCGTAAGCTCACACAGGTGCGCAAACTCATCGACGAGAGCGGGCACAAAATTCGACTGGAAGTTGATGGCGGCGTTGGCGTACAGAATATTCGTAAGATTGCCGAGGCAGGTGCAGATATGTTTGTTGCGGGTTCGGCGATTTTTAACTCCGACGACTATGCCGAAACCATCAAGGCGATGCGTAGCGAGTTAGGCCAAGCACCAGACCCGCATCACTAAGCGTCAAGGCGCTAAACCAGCAGGACACTGCAGATGAATATGGATCGAGCGACCTTTGAGTCGTTTAAACGTCAGGGCTATAACCGCATTCCGGTCGTGCGCGAAGTGCTCGCAGACACCGACACGCCGCTGAGCACGTATCTGAAGCTCGCGAAGGGTCCTCATAGCTATTTCTTCGAATCGATTCAGGGCGGCGAGAAATGGGGACGCTTTTCCATCATTGGGCTTCCTTGTTCCACTGTGCTGCGCGTGGTGGGTGACACGCTGACGGTCGAAAAGCAGGGGCAGATAGTCGAGACGGTAAAGACCGACGATCCTTTCGTATTCATCGAGGACTATAAAGCGCGATTCAATGTAGCCGAGGTAACCGATAATCAGCGCTTCGGTGGCGGGCTCGTTGGCTATTTCGCGTATGACAGCGTGCGCTATGTCGAGCCGAGCATCGGGCCCGCAAAAGATCCGGGCGCGCTCGATACGCCAGATATTTTGCTAATGCTCTCGGAGGAGGTCGTCGTATTTGACAACCTTCGCGGCACTATCGCTTTTGTAATCACTGTGGATCCCGCCGACTCAGACGCTTTCGACAGCGCGCATAGACGCATCAATGAACTCGAGGCGCAGCTGAGTAACGCTGCGCCGCTGCCGCCACTGCCTACCCAACGCGGCATTAGTGATGCTGACTTCGTCAGTCATTTCGATCAGGCCGGTTTCGAAAGTGCCGTTGAACGTATCAAGGAATACATCGTCGCTGGCGACGTGATGCAGGTCGTAATTTCGCAGCGCATGTCGGTCGAATTTGGCGGCGATCCGCTCAATGTCTATCGCGCGCTGCGCTATTTGAATCCATCGCCCTACATGGTGTTCTTCGATTTAGGCGATCATCACGTTGTTAGCGCATCGCCGGAAATACTCGCGCGCGTCGAGCAGGGCAAAATCACCGTGCGTCCGTTGGCAGGGACGCGTAAGCGCGGCGCGAGCGAGGATGAGGATTTAGCGCTCGAGAAGGATCTGCTCGCGGATGCGAAAGAGATCGCCGAACACTTAATGTTAATCGACCTTAGTCGCAATGATTCGGGCAGGGTGTCGAAAGTCGGGTCGATTTCGGTACCCAAGCAAATGTTTGTCGAACGCTACTCGCATGTGATGCACATTGCGTCAATTGTCGAGAGTGAAATGAGCGCAGATAAGACCGCGCTCGACGTTTTAAAGTCTACACTCCCGGTAGGGACTCTGAGTGGCGCGCCTAAGGTGCGAGCGATGGAGATAATTGACGAAATGGAACCCGAGCGCCGCGGCATTTACGGCGGTGCGATGGGCTATCTCGCATGGAACGGCAACATGGATATGGCGATAGCCATTCGCACTGCGGTGATCAAAGACTCGCGGCTTTATGTGCAGGCTGGCGCTGGCGTGGTGGCCGACTCGGTACCGCGTCTCGAATGGGAAGAGACGCTCAATAAAGCGCGTGCCATCGTTCGCGCCGTGCAGCTCGCCGATGGGCAGCTTGAACTAGGCTAGCGCGCCTGGTCCATAAGTCGCCTCTAGTCTAGTCGCGGAGCGTTTTATAAGCGGCGAGCGCGCGTTCGCGAGTCTGTTTAAGGTCGACAATTGCTGCCGGGTAATCCTTCCCTAATTCTATTCCCGCAAGGCTTAACTCCATCGCGGGTGCGGCGCTAGGATCATGAAGATATTTTGCCGGCAGCCTGGCAAGTTCTGGCACGAAACGGCGAATGTACTCGCCGTCTGGGTCGAATTTCTGAGACTGCGTGACTGGATTGAAGATCCGAAAATAGGGTGCTGCATCGGCGCCGCTTCCAGCTACCCATTGCCAGCTGCACGAATTGCTAGCGAGATCCGCGTCGACCAGACAGTCCCAGAACCATTTCTCGCCGTGACGCCAATCCTGCATCAAATTTTTGATTAAAAACGAAGCGACAATCATGCGGACACGGTTGTGCATGTAGCCGGTCGAATAAAGCTCACGCATGCCGGCATCAATAATCGGATATCCCGTCATGCCTCGCTGCCATGCCAAACGCAGCTCAGCTTCGTCGAGCCAAGGGAAGCGGTCGAATTCCGATTTCATGTTGACGTCGGTTAGGCTCGGAAAGTGGTAGAGCAAATAGTAGGAAAACTCCCGCCAGACAAGCTCACGGACGAAGTGTTCGGCCTGACTCTCGTGCCCACGCTGACCGCTTTGATTGGCAGCAAACGCTGCTTCGTTCGGCGAAATTTCTCCGAAGTGAAGATGTGGTGACAGTCGCGACACACTCATGCGTGCCGGGAAATCGCGGCCTTCGCGGTAGTCTTCGATTCCCGCCTCTAAAAAATTGGCAAGCTGAGACTGAGCGCCAGCCTCACCTGGGGTCCAATGCGATAGCATCGACTCATGCCAATCAACGGCCGGCAGCAGGTCGAGCGAGTCAATTTTTGTATTGGGCTGCGTGCAGTCGTGTAATGCGGCGCTAAGTTCGCCTAGATTAATTTTGGCTGCGGGAACAGGCGCTGGCTGCGTCGCCAGTCCGTTGCGATAGTAAGGAGTAAACACTTTATAAGGTGTGCCGTCTTTTTTTAGGTTGTGCCAAGGCTCCCAGAGAAGCGTGCCAGCGTGACTCTGCACTGCGACACCCGTATCTGTTAGCGTCTGCTTTATACGTTTGTCCCGCGCAATGCGCCAAGGTTCGTAGCCGCGATTCCAATGTACCGACGTGACACCGTGTTCCGCGGCAAACGCAGGGATCACCTCACCCGCATTGCCCTGTAGCACCCACAGCTTGCCGTGTAGTGAGTCGTTCAGTGCTTCAAGTGACCGATGCAACCAGCAGCGGCTTGCCGCGCCGCGACGCCAATCACCGGCGCTCTCGTCATCGAGCACATAAACCGGTAGTACTGACCCTGTTGCGAGCGCGGCGATCAGAGCTGGGTTGTCGCGCAGGCGCAGATCCTGTCGAAACCAGAGAAGGGCGGGAGCTTGTGTAGGCATGAGATACTCTCAGTTAGTCAGTCGTAATTCTAACCCGCAACGCCCCGCGTGTCCGACTGGATCAATAGGCGGTCTTGCGATTGATGCGGTCTCGCTGAATGGGACAGTTTCGCCGATGGCTGTTATTATTCGTCTTTAATCGGCTCTCTATCGCTTTCAATCGCTCAATGCGGTTAACGATCGACTTCGAAGAGGAAGACACGTGCTCTTAATGATCGACAATTACGATTCCTTCACCTACAACATCGTCCAATATTTAGGCGAACTAGGTGCGGACGTTGCAGTGCATAGAAACGACGCCATAAGCCTGCAGGAGATTGAGGCCCTCGCGCCTGCGCAGATCGTGATTTCTCCAGGACCCTGTACGCCGAATGAAGCAGGTATTTCGATGGAGGTGATACGGACTTTTGCCGGCCGCATACCCTTGCTCGGTATCTGTCTTGGGCATCAAAGTATTGGGCAGGTGTATGGAGGAGATATCGTGCGCGCCGGCCGCGTGATGCACGGGAAGATTTCGCCAATCGAACACACGGGAGCTGGCGTGTTTAAGGGCTTAGCCCAGCCCTTTAACGCGACGCGCTACCATTCGCTCGTGATAGATAAAAACACGCTGCCGGACTGTTTAGAAGTCACAGCGTGGGCGCTAGACGACGCAGGCGAGCGCGAGGAAATTATGGGTGTGCGGCATAAAGAATTCTTGGTCGAGGGTGTTCAGTTTCACCCCGAATCTATTCTAAGCGAGCAGGGCCATCAGCTTCTCAAAAATTTTCTAGAAATGTCGCGCCGCGTGTAGTCCACGAAGCGAATGAGTGACCCAAGGATAGGAAGGCAACATGGACATTAAGGCAGCGATAGCACAACTGATGCAAGGGCAAAGTCTAAGCGGCGAGTCGATGATCGAGGTGATGCGCGCGATCATGTCCGGCGCAACAACCGATGCGCAAAACGCGGCTTTTCTGATCGCTTTACAGATAAAAGGGCCAAGTGTCGAAGAGGTGTTTGGTGGCGCGACTGTAATGCGCGAACTCGCGACAAAAGTGCCTCTTGCTAATCGGGAATTCCTTGTCGATACCTGTGGCACCGGTGGCAGCGGGTCGAATAAATTCAACGTCTCAACCGCCTCCGCTTTAGTCGCCGCCTGCGCGGGCGCGCGTGTGGCAAAGCATGGGAACCGCGGCGCGTCTAGTAAAAGTGGTAGCGCGGATGTCTTAGAGGCAGCGGGTGTCACCCTTGGCCTCTCTGCCGAAGAGGTCGCCCGCTGCATCGACGAGATAGGCGTTGGCTTTATGTTTGCACCAGCCCACCACAGCGCAATGAAACATGTGATCGCTGCTCGAAAAGAGATTGGCGTACGCACCGTATTCAATGTGCTAGGCCCGTTAACTAACCCTGCGGGCGCGCCCAATCAGGTTATGGGTGTATATGCTGTCCCGTGGATTCCTGTGCTTATCGATGTGCTCCGCAGACTCGGCAGCGAGCATGTTCTTATTGTCGCGGCAGACGATGGGCTAGATGAAATTAGTATCGCTGCTGACACTCACGTCGGCGAGCTTAAGAATGGCGAACTGCTCGAATATACCGTCTCTCCCGAAGAATTCGGAATGAAGCGTCGTGAATCCGTGGACACCCTGCGAATAGAGTCCCCCGAGGAAAGTCTTACTTTGCTGCGTGCAGCACTGAGTTATGCGCACGAAGACGCGGGCGATATTGTTGCCTTAAATGCCGGTGCAGCAATTTACGCAGCGGGTGTTGAGGGGAGTTTGGTTGAGGGTGTTGCCCGCGCTCAGGCTATATTGCGAAGCGGCGATGCATTAACAAAATTAGACGCGCTCGCGTCGTTTACTCAGGCGCAATCACAACACTAGGCGTTTGAGTTGAGACGATAGCTCCGCAAAGAAATCTGCGAACTCTAGCCACCTAAAAGGAATTATTTTGTCAAAGCAAGAAGATTACACAGCTTTAAAAAAGCAGGCAGAGAATCAGACAATTTTAGAAAAAATAGTCGCGACCAAACATCGAGAAATCGAAGAGGATAAGCGTAAACTGAGCTTTGCGAGGGTTGAGTCGCTCGCGGCTAAAGCCGACCCCGTACGCGGATTTGCCGAGGCGATAATTTCGCGTGTTGCGCGCAAGGAACCTGCGGTTATTGCGGAAATTAAAAAAGCCTCTCCTTCCAAGGGGCTGATACGCGCTGATTTCGATCCTGCCGTGCATGCAGCGGACTACGCTACCAATGGTGCGGCCTGCCTGTCGATTCTAACCGATCGTGATTATTTTCAGGGGCATGACGACTACCTCGTTGCTGCACGCGCCGCGTGTTCACTTCCAGTGATTCGAAAAGATTTTATAGTCGATCGCTATCAGGTTGCCGCCGCTCGTGCGCTGGGCGCCGACTGCGTGTTACTCATCGTTGCAGCACTTGACGCAGCTACGCTCACAGACTTAGCTCTCTACGCCGAGTCACTTGGCCTCGATGTATTAGTGGAGGTTCACGACGGCGCAGAGCTCGATCTCGCGCTTACGCTCAATACGCCTTTAGTGGGTATTAACAATAGAAATTTGCACACGTTTGAGACGAGTCTCGAAACCAGCTACACGCTCGCGGGTAGGGTGCCAGCAGGTAAAGTGGTTATTACAGAAAGTGGAATCCATAGCGCGGCCGATGTGCAGTCCATGTTAGCGAGAGGGATTTATGGTTTCCTCGTGGGCGAATCGTTCATGCGCGCTGACGCGCCGGGTGCGAAATTGCGTGAAATCATGTTCGACTCGAAATAAAACAGATGTGATGACGTGTCCGGCTGCTGAGACTCTGCGAGACGTCGTTAGCGGGTTCCGAATACGACGATAGTTTTACCCGAGACTGAGACCAGCTCCTGTTCTTCTAAGTTTTTTAGTACGCGGCCTGCCATCTCGCGAGAACAGTTTACAATGCGGCCAATCTCTTGCCGCGTGACGCGAATTTGCATGCCAAGCGGATGAGTCATCGCGTCGGGTTCCTTCGCTAGATCGATCAGCGTTCGTGCAACGCGGCCGGTTACGTCGAAGAAACTTAAGTCGCCGACTTTACGCGTAGTATTGCGCAGTCGATTTGCCATTTGACGGCCAATAGTGAAAATAATTTCAGGATGGCTGTGGATATAGTCATTGAAATTGGCGTAACTAATCTCGGCGATTTCGCTCTGGCTGCGTGTACGGCACCACGCGCTGCGATCCTCGGTCTGTTCGAAGAGCCCCATCTCGCCGAAAAAATCGCCGGGGTTTAAATAAGCGACGATGACTTCTTTACCGTCGTTATCTTCGAGAACTACTGAGACTGACCCGCTAATGATGTAATACAGTGTGTCGCAGTTATCGCCTTCGTAAATGATAGTCGCGCGGTTTGGATACTGGCGACGATGGCAGTGTGAGAGAAAATTATCCAGATCATTTATGTGGGGGGTGATTGGTTTTAGTACCATGGAAGCTCCTTGATCGTCGCGGCTCTGGTGGTTACCTGACTGCTGGAATGCGTTGTATAGATATAACATGGGGAAAATGTCGTTGTGAATAGACGCGATGCGGTAAGTAATTGAAATTTTATAGGAAATTGGTGGGAATTGGAATGATTAGACCAATTAGCTATGCAAGTGAGTCATAACCCTCATTATTAATAGGAATATAAAATGGAAGCGCGAGTAAAGTGGGTGGAGAACGTGATGTTCGTTGCAGAGTCGGGTAGCGGACACGCAATCGTGTTGGACGGCGCCCCCGAAGGTGGCGGTCGCAACATGGGGATGCGCCCGCTTGAGTTAATGGCGCTGAGCGTTGGAAGTTGCTCGAGTTACGATGTGGTGACCATTCTGAAAAAAGCGCGCCAAGAAATTTCTGGCTGCGAGGCGATTGTGAGCGCGAAACGCGTTGATGCGGTGCCCGCAGTATTCGAATCGATTCACCTTCACTTTAAAGTGACTGGAAAAGAGCTTAGCGAAAAACAAGTTGAGCGAGCGGTAGAGTTGAGCGCCGATAAATACTGTTCGGCGTCAATTATGTTAATGGGTGCCGGCGTTAAGGTGACTCACGGCTTCGAAATTATCGCCGCCTAGAGGCGATAAGTTGTTTTTTTCATTACCTGTGAGACAGCCGCCATCGCCCATTTTGCGGGAGTTGGCAGCGGCATGCCGCCTGCATCGAGTGCAGCCTGCCCGTGCTGTTCTTCATCGATAATCATTTGCTCTAAGATCGCTCGGCTGCGAGTGTCTTCAGCCGGCAACTGGTCTAGGTGGTCGCGCAGATGTTCGCAGACCTGTTGTTCTGTTTCAGCGACAAAGCCGAGGCTCCAACGATCACCTGCAAGCCCGGCGGCCGCACCGATGCCGTAGGACAGGCCATACCAGAGGGGATTAAAAAGGCTTGGCCGACTGTCGAGCTGAGCTAAGCGCTGCTCACACCAAGTTAGGTGATCTACCTCCTCTGCAGCCGCTTCCTCCATGGATTCGCGAACGTCAGGTAATTTGGCCGTAGCGGCCTGTCCTTGATAGAGCGCCTGTGCACAAACTTCACCCGTATGGTTAATGCGCATCAGTCCCGCGGCATGCTTTCGTGCTGTGTCGCTCATGTCATTTTCGGCAGTGGCCGCGGCGGGTGATTGCCGCAGACCTTGGCTTGCCCCTGGCGTTACAGTGCGCA
>JAFMKB010000070.1 GCA_017853205.1 Gammaproteobacteria bacterium | reverse complement strand
ATGGCATCACAATTCGTCTATCATATGAGCCGCGTGGGCAAGGTTGTTCCTCCCAAACGCGAAATCCTTAAAGATATTTCTCTGTCATTTTTCCCCGGCGCTAAGATTGGCGTACTCGGCCTCAACGGCTCGGGAAAGTCGACTTTGCTGCGGATCATGGCCGGCGTCGACAAAGAATTTAATGGAGAGGCGCGCCCACAAGCAGACATCAATATCGGTTACCTACCGCAAGAACCGGAGTTAGACGAAGACGCCGATGTACGAGGCAACGTTGAGCAAGGACTCGGCGAGATCATGGCGCTGCTCGACGAGTTTAATGCGATCAGCGACAAATTCGCCGAACCAATGAGCGACGAAGAGATGAACAGCCTGCTCGAAAGGCAGGGCGATCTGCAAACCAAGATAGATGCTGTCGATGGCTGGGAAATTGACAGAATCTTAGAGCGCGCCGCCGATGCGCTTAGACTCCCGCCTTGGGATGCAAAAGTTGCTCACCTCTCTGGTGGAGAAAAGCGTCGCGTCGCTTTGTGCCGCCTACTTCTTTCTAAGCCCGACATGCTCCTGCTTGATGAGCCAACTAACCATTTGGACGCCGAAAGCGTGGCGTGGATGGAACGCTTTCTTCAAGATTATCCTGGCACCGTGGTCGCGATCACCCACGACCGCTATTTCCTCGATAACGCGGCAGGTTGGATTCTCGAGCTCGATCGAGGTCATGGTATTCCCTACGAGGGCAACTACACCAATTGGCTCGAAGCCAAAGAGGCGCGACTTCAGACTGAGGCAAAACAGCAGGCTGCTCATGAGAAAACCATTAAGGCCGAACTCGAGTGGGTGCGCGCGAATCCGAAGGGCCGCCAAAGCAAAAGCAAAGCGCGTATCGCTCGTTTCGAAGAGCTGAATTCGCAAGAATTTCAGACTCGCAACGAAACACAAGAATTATATATCCCCCCAGGCCCACGACTCGGGGATAAGGTTTTAGAAGTAAACAACCTTTGCAAAGGGTTCGGCGACAAGACGCTGATCGACAATCTTAGCTTCAGCGTCCCTAAAGGAAGTATCGTTGGTATTATTGGCGGCAATGGCGCGGGGAAAACCACCTTCTTGCGAATGCTCGTAGGTGACGAGAAGCCGGACAGTGGCAGCATCGAGCTTGGTGAGACTGTTCAGCTTTCCTATGTCGATCAGAGCCGCGATGCGCTCAACGGTGACAACACTGTGTGGCAGGAAATCTCCGATGGCCACGAGCAACTCGTCATCGGCCGCTATGAAGTATCATCGCGATCGTATGCGAGTCGCTTTAATTTCCGCGGCGGCGATCAGCAAAAATTTGTGAAAGACCTGTCGGGCGGTGAACGCAATCGCTTGCATATGGCCAAGCTACTTAAGCGCGGCGGCAACGTATTGCTGCTCGACGAGCCAACCAACGACCTCGATGTCGAAACTTTGCGTGCGCTCGAAGAGGGACTTTTGACTTTCCCGGGCTGCGCCATCGTGGTCTCGCACGACCGCTGGTTCCTCGATCGTATCTGCACTCACATCCTCGCATTTGAGGGCAATAGCCAGGTGATTTGGCACGAAGGGAATTACAGCGACTACGAGGCAGATCGCAAAAAGCGTCTCGGCGATAACGCAGAACCTACTCGAGTAAAATACAAAAAGCTGGGCGGATAAGGTACCAGGCTGAGCAGAAAAATTTGGCGTAGAACGCGTTAGGCAAATTATATAAATTGTTAGAGGTCTAGCTCGGTCCGGAGCTTTGCAAATCGCGCTTTGGCCTCGGCCGGATCGAGACGCTTATTAACACGGCTCGGCAGCGGCGTCGGCGAAAGGTCTTCGAGGTTCTCGCCGCGCATCACTCGCTGACAAAAGACTTGATAGTGATGCTCAAAAATGGGTTGCGCACGGCGTTGTCCTTCATTTGCGAGCATATACCAACCCGCAGCGCGGCCCGCGTAATAAACCGCAGGATGACTCCAAGCAAAATCCTTCTTCGGCGAAGGTGCAGAACAAGCTTCGTAATACGCGTCGCGTGCACTTGGTAAGCCGAACAGGTCGCCGCCGCGTTCGCAGGCTTTTATCAACTCGGCGAGACTGGGTAAAAATGTTTGACTGCGGACAATCGTTTTCACCGCCGCGACGATCTGTTGCGGCGCATAGTCTTCAAGGCAGCTAAGCCAGTACTTTTTGGCGATCGTCTCGCTGTCGACATCGGGAAACGCGCGATAGTATTGATTGTGGTAGGCAAACTGCAGCTGCGAGAACACCCTATTTATCGCAGCGATATGATCGAGGCCGTCGCCGTCTTTTGAGTCGGTGCTATACCTAGCATCGACGCCCTCAAGCACTAATTCCGTTGCAGACGATGCCTCGGCACCCACAGAGCCTCCAGACGAATCACGCCTCTCATTAGCTGAATAGTCTATGTCGCGCGCTGTTGGCTCGCCTATTTTTTTGTTTGGCTGCGTCAAATCAGCTTGCCCAACTGCGATCGTCGAGTTGTCGGAGTCGTTCTGCAACGCTGCTCGTGCCCGCGCTACCATCGCGTCGATTTTCTGCATTCTGTCCTCCTCTCGTGCTCATACCGCGGCTCGGTTGCTGCGCGTCGCGCTGAAGTTTACGCGCCCACTCGGCCTTAACAAACTGAAGAAAAGTCGTATTCCATGACGCTTTAGCTTGCTGGCTATCGCGCCAGTATAAAACAAACTCTGCGACACGAGCATTAGCGAAGTCCGCATCGATTTCAGCGAGCTGCAGCGTTTCGTAAAAATCAGCGCTCGGGCTCCAGTTAGCGGGAATCGGGCGCGGCGTGTCGTCGAAGCCCTGCATCGCCGTGTAGCGTGCCCACTGCCTGCGAATATGCTCGATGAATCGCGTATTCCAAGGACCTGAACTCGCGCCGCGTTCCTCCCAATAGAGAACGAATTCGGGAATCGCATCTTCAATAAAGTGCGGATTCACGCCTGCGTTATGCAGTATCGACAGCGCTTGTGGACTTGGCCGCCACGAAGCAGACATCTCACTTGCCTGCTCGAACGCGCCGCGGCGGGTTTGCTCTTCTCGCCAGAGTTTGAGGACATGCTTATAGAACGCGTTCCCCCACGAAAACCGAGCCTGACCGCGATCACGCCAATACTGCACGAACTCGGGGACTGCATCGCGAAGAAAGTCTTCGGGGATATTGTGCTGCTGGCACTGTTTAATCCACGTAGCTTCAGGCTGCCAATTCGCAGGAATTAATGTCGCGCCGCCATTTGATTGCGCGTGCGGCGCTGGCGTGTTCGCAGAATAGCCATAAACGGGAAGACCCTGACGGGGCGTTGCTGTCCTGCTACCTAAAACCTCGCTGCCGTCTTCGGGATTCTGTGCGGTCGCAAAAGCGGTGGCAGGCGTTGATTTCGTGGTTTGCGCTGCCTTCACGCCGTCGTCGATTTCGAAGCGCTGCGCGTTTTGCGTTAAGCCTTCGGAGATTTTAAGCAATCCGAGCTCTCGAAGATTAGACTGTATTCGACGAATGTCTATTGGCGCCCAGAACGGCAAAACTCGCTGCAGCTGCTCAAGATCAAGTTCCACCCATCGCTGCTGTTCGGCACCTGGCTCTGCGAGGGCGTGTTGCATGGCAATGAGCTCACCCAGCACATGCAGCATCACGGTCTCTTCAAGCCCGATGGTGGCGGCGAGAGTAGGTGAGATGAGTAACGGTCTCTCAGGGATTAATGTGGAATTCATATTGCTGCTTTTACCACGCACAGTGAGGTAATCTATAGATGAGCTTAAGGATACGCCGTGAAGCGAAGCAGGTAAAAGACTTCTCGCGCTGCGCAGACACAAAGGTCGATTTACACAATGCATACACACGTTATCCAGCGCTTTATCGACTCTCACGCGCTGCCTCATCATTTTGCAGACGACGCGGAGCGCTGGTTTGTACCACTCAGCGATGAGCTAATGGCGGCGTTTGGTCGCAGCAACACAATGGGCAAATCGCCGTTTGTTTTGGGAATTAGCGGCTGCCAAGGCAGCGGTAAGTCTACGGCATGCGAACTTCTTGAGTCATTGTTGTCGGCCCAAGGTCTTGTCGTCGCTCGGCTATCGCTCGACGACTTCTACTTTAGTCAACAGAGGCGAAGAGTGCTTGCTCAGGCAGTACACCCGCTTTTCGCCACGCGCGGCGTGCCTGGTACGCATGATATAGATCTCGCACTCACTACCCTCGCAGCACTTCGTGACAACGATCGCTCGGACATTACCGCACTACCTCGATTCGACAAAACGACCGACAACCCGCTGCCTCGCGAAGAGTGGCCCATACTATCAGCTCGCCATAACCGCCCTCCTGCAGACATTGTACTACTCGAAGGCTGGTGTCTTGGCGCTACACCGCAGTCAGAATGCGAGCTCGCCGGCGCGTGTAACAGTTTAGAACGAGAAGAGGACCCGGAAGGGCTCTGGCGAGGATTTGTGAACGAGCAACTTGCTGGCGACTACCAAATTCTTTTCAGCCAACTCGATCGACTGATCTTTCTGGCGGCGCCAAGCTTTGACTCTGTCTTGACCTGGCGAATCAGGCAGGAGTCTCGCCTACGCGCTCGTGAATTGCACTGGGCGCCTCTGGCGTCGGAATTAATGAATGAGGCTCAGGTCGAGCGGTTTGTTCAGCATTTCGAGAGGCTTACTAAGCACTGTCTCGCACTACTGCCTTCGATTGCCGACACCGTATTCGAGCTGGATACAAATCAACGGATTGTCGATAGGCGCTAAAATCGCGCGCGCTCTATTACCTCAAACTAACGATGCCCGCTCAGGGCGCTTCTGGAAAATACGCCCTACCTACTGAGTTGCCGCTCCTATTGATGGCGATTGTTGTCGCATTTTGTCCAGCAGACTAGTAACCCAGACGCGCGCCACTAGCAGCGTCAGGGCGATCGCAGCGATCTGACGCCACAGCGCAGTTTCGTCGCCATGACTCATCGCCGCCAGTTCAAGCTCCCAGCCGAATACACCATACAGCTGATTAAGCGCGAGGCCCAAAGCGATCGCTGTCGCGATAACACCAATTAGGTAAGCGATGAGCGAACGAATGCCGAGCTGCTCTTTAATCACCCCCATCGTTGCGATATTAGTCGCCGGTCCAGTGAGCATAAATACCAGCGCAGCACCCGGTGAAATACCAGCAAAAAGCAGACTCGCCGCAACTGGAGTCGATGCTGTGGCGCAGATATACATGGGCAGACCGATAATCACCATGACAAGCATTGCTACGACTCCGTCACCCCATTGCAAGAAAAACGACTGCGGGACATAAGCTGTCACCAATGTCGCGGCTACGAGGCCGATGCATAACCACTTGGCCGTGTCGGAAATCATTCTGCCGTAACCATACTGAAATGCTTGTACGAAGCGCTCGCCAAGGCTCGGCTGTGCGGCAACCACCGCAGACTCTTTCTTCATGCTGCAGCAGCTCTTCGGTGCTGGTGCGGTATCCACAGCCTCGTCCTCCGAGTCTAGACTGTTGACTAACACACCTGCCACAACCGCGCTAACTAACGCGCCAATTGGACGCGCGATCGCAAAAATCGGCCCAAGCATCGCGTAAGAAAAAGCAATTGAGTCGACGCCCGTCTCAGGTGTCGCCACGAGGAACGACGCTGTCGCGCCTTTCGACGCTCCTGCCTTGCGCACGGCGAGCGCGGTCGGTATGACCCCACAAGAACACAGCGGCAGTGGCGCGCCTATTAATGCGCCTTTAGAAATAGACAGCAGCCCGGGCTTGGCGAGTTGTTTCTGCACCCATTCACTCGGAATGACCTGTTTGATAATCCCTGCGATGAAATAACCCAAAAGTAGCCAAGGCGCGCTCTCAATCACGAGATTCCAGAATATGCTAAGTAAGGTACTCATGCAGTTTCCTCCTCAATAGGGACTTTGCCGGCATCAAGCGCTTCGATAATCGAACAATGCACGGCACTGTCCATGCCGCCGTCGCAGCTTTTAAGCAACAGTTGAAGACTCTGCCGAATCTCTTCCAACTGCGCAATCTTGGCATTGATTGATTCTAGTTTATGCCGGGTGATCGAAGTGACTTCCTCGCAAGTGTGGTGATCGCGGTCCAGGCGAATAGAGAGCAGCTGTGCTATCTCATCTAAGGAAAAGCCCGCGTCTCGCGCTGTCTTTACAAACTCAACACGGCGAACGTCTGCCTCACTGTAACGTCGATACCCCGAGGTGCTGCGCTCACTCGATTCGATGAGCCCTTTTTTCTCATAAAAACGCAGCGTATGCGCTGAAAGCCTGCAGTGCGCTGATAACTCGCTGATTTTCATGATTTATATAAGCCTCCCACACTTAGACGCAGACACTGCGTCGTTTAATAGGGTAAGTATAACCCTTAGAGCTTACTCTAAGGTCAAGGCTTAATAGAAGATTCTTACGCAAGCACTTTTGATAACCACCCGCTTATATCCGCAATCTCTTGCGGGCAAACCGCATGCTCCATTGGATAGGTTTTATACTCAGGCGAAAAGCCTAGTGCCTCGAGGCGCGCTTTACCCTCAAGTCCCAAATTCTCGACAACAACGGGATCATGGCTACCGTGGCAAATGAGTGCAGGAAGGCCTGTCTGCACTGTGTCCATCTTCACCGTCTGCGCGGTGGGGAAATAAGTCGACAGCAGCAGCATACCTGCCAAACGCTTAGGATAACTCAACGCAGCCTCATAGGTGATCGCACCGCCCTGCGAAAAACCGGCTATGACTATGCAATCCGGCGCTACGCCACGTTCAATTTCGCGCTCGATAAGATTGTGCACCCACCCTGCAGATTGCTCTATCTGTTCGGTGTCTACATGACGACCCCCATCCATCGATTTAATGTCATACCAGGCTGGCATGACGTACCCGTTGTTGATCGTGACGGGGATAGAGGGCGCATGGGGGAAAATGAAGCGCACACCGACACCTGCGGGCAGATTAAGTTGGGGGACAATTGGCGCAAAGTCGTTACCGTCGGCGCCGAGACCGTGCAGCCAGATTACAGAAGCGGTGACGGTCAGGCCCTTAGGCCACTCAAGTTCGACGGCGGGGAGGTATTGCATGGTAGGTTCTCACTTAAATAGAGTTCTAGTCCTGTATAAATGGCTCGAATCCATGAGCCTTGAGGACTTATTGGTGAGAAAGAATACATCAAATGGGCGGGAGACGCATAAGTGACGAATGACTGGAAAAAGAGATACTCTCGCCAGCCATTCGCTTCATAGACCGGACAGTGCCGCCTGATAGGTCGTTCGCTTTGATCCTAATCACTGCGAAACGTTTGCTTCGGCGTTCTTGAGTAAGGTGTGGAGCTCATTGTATTTATCCTCGCCATGCTCAAGACGATAAAGACGCGCTCTCATCGCCGGAGTCAAACCATTCAAGTCACGAGATAAAGGGTTCGCTCCTGATTCAAGCAATTGATTTACTATGTCCGGATTTCCAGCACGCACAGCGCGATGCAGCATTGAATTACCATAAACATCTTTCGAATCAATATTGGCACCGTATGCAAGCATGACCTCAATCATTTCAGGTATCTCGCTATCTACTGCGCGCTCGAAAAGACTCTTTGCCGTATCATAGAGGCTCAAAAAGGTAGTACCTGACCCCCCCTCCACACCCCCCACACATTGGCAGACCCCACATGAGCGACATAACCGATCTTAAAAACCGCCTGGAAAAGAACCTTCGCGTCCTTGGTAAGTGGGCGCAGCAGCAGGGAATCGAGTGTTATCGGCTCTATGATGCCGATCTTCCCGAGTTTGCGTTCGCGGTTGATCTGTACGGCGAGCGCATACATGTAGCCGAGTATCAAGCACCTGCTAGAATCGATCCCGCTAAAGTCGAAGCGCGCCGTGAAGGGATGCTTCTCGCGTTGCAAGAGGTACTTAACGTTCCGGCTCGCGTGCTTACTATTAAGTCACGTGAGCGCCAGCGCGGAACCAAGCAGTATGAGGTCGAGGATAATCAGGGTAAGTTTTTTAGCGTTCGCGAGGGTCGAGCCAAGCTCTATGTGAACCTCACAGACTATCTAGACACCGGGCTATTCTTAGATCATCGCGCGATACGCCGCTTCATCTTTGAAAAAGCGAACGGCAAGCGCTTTCTAAACCTGTTCTGCTATACCGGCAGCGCGAGCGTGCATGCAGCATTAGGTGGCGCGACATCGAGTCTGAGTATCGATATGTCCAACACCTACCTCGAATGGGCTCGGCGTAACTATCAGGAAAACAAGATCGGTGGAAAGCGGCATCGACTGAAGCGCGCCGACTGTGTCGCGTTTCTCGAGACATTAGTAGATAGACGCCCGCCAAGCCTCGATGCGAGCGACGAAAATGCCGAGAAGGGCTTGTTTGATCTTATTTTCCTCGATCCGCCCACATTTTCTAACTCGAAAAAGACCGACAATGTGCTCGATATTCAGCGAGATCATGCCAAGTTGATTGCCGGTTGCATGGCGCGACTGGCATCGGGTGGCTTGCTCATCTTTTCTAACAACTGCCGAGGGTTTAAGCTCGACGCAGAGATTGCAGCGCGTTATCGTGTGAAAGACTTTAGCCGCCAGAGCCTTGATCGCGATTTCCATCGCAACCCCAAAATACATCAAACCTGGCTGATAGAGCCTTAGTGCAACAAAAAAAAGAATTGCATAAGCTCAGATGCAATCCAGACTGATACGCGAGGCCTATCAATAACCACGCAAAAGGAGCGACATGAAAACGTCCATCGCCTGCGCAACGCTTAGACACACCGCGGCGCTGTTACGCGCCT
>JAFMKB010000069.1 GCA_017853205.1 Gammaproteobacteria bacterium | reverse complement strand
CGGCCTCGGACTTACTCTTCGCCGTCGATCCTATCGCTCCCGCTTCTAGCGAGCTTCTTAACATCTTGCTTTGTCGCTGAGCTTTCTCAGTTGATTGGGCATTGATTGACGCTGCCGATACGGCGAACTGTTCACCACGCTGTGCCGAAAGCTGCTGGTTAACCTGACCGGCCTCGGTTTTTGCTTGTGCAACAGCCTGCGCAGTAGTTGCGCTCATTGCTTGAGACTCAGTAGCTGTTTGACCTAATAGCCCGACATTATCGAAGCGAGCTGGGCGCTGCGCTTGAGCATAGGTTACACCCGCTGATTCGACACCCATAGCGTCAACTCGCCTGCTATTCTGCGCCGGTAAGTCGCTATCAGATCGCGTCGACGCGACATTATTTTGCAACTCAGACGCGCGGCTCATTGTGGTCATATTGCTGGTTGTAGTTGCAGCGTTATTTGCAGCGACCGAGTTAACCGAAGCAAGTTGAGCTAAGAAAGAACTCGCATTAGTTGGCGCTGAACTCAACGCTTCGATGTGCTTAGCTCTCGTTGAGGGCGCATCAGGGATGAATTCGCTCGTACCACTGCTTCGACCCATTTCGGCAAGAAGCCTCGCCGTTTCGCGGTTCCAATATTCGGGGCTGTCGTCATTTTTCGGGTTGTAAGTCAGATCTTTTCTGTTTGAATTCTTGAGCGTATCGGTTTCGCGCAATAGCGCAAGCGGGCTGCCAAGCTTATTCTGCTCACGGCTGAGCGCCCCAGTTTCTGGTTTACTCATGGCGCCAGGGCCTAGTAAAACTGCGCGCGATTCCCTCAATTTAGTAATGCGAAGTGCATCGTTTGTAAGAAAACTCTCGAAGGGATTACTTCTCTTCTCGATGTTCCGCGCCGAGCTCATTTGAGCTGTTAACGAAGCATCCGACTGAACAGCCGCGTTGGAGGATTCTAATCGCGCCTGCAGAAAGGCTATTAGCCCCTGTGCACCCGTAGCTACGGTGTCGCGTTCAGTAAGCGTTGGCGATACTTTCCCAGCGTCGCTCTCAACGCCCCCTTTACTCAAATCTTTTAATTCTTTTAGCTCAGCGAGCAAACCTGTTGCGGCTACAGCTGAATTCGACGCAGGCACGCTATCGCGCGCTGTCGTACTCGCTTCACCCTGCATCGCCTTGAGATGCGCAAGCAAGTCGTTGACGGGAGAGGAAAGTGGCGTCGCGGCGCCACTTTCTACCGCTTCTGCCACTTCGGCTGCCACTTTTCCAGAAATGCCTGCCGCGGCGAGATCCGAGAGAATGTCGCCAAAAATACCTTCTGAACCGGCAGTCTTGCTGGCTTTGGCGGAATTACTGGACCCAAGCTCTTTTACAATGTCGCCGAGGTCGTATTTAGGGGAAATATTCATAGTCGTAATTTGCTCGATTTTTTATGCTGTCCTAAAGGTATTAGCAATTACTGTACCAGTTTCAATGAAATTGAATACCTACAAATTTCATGTCAGGAATTTTACAGCTATCGACTCGTAGCCGAGCTCAGAAACTGCTGCAAAGCCATTGAGTCGCTAAGCGCTGTGCTTCGCTTCTCTATTTTGGCGCTCAGCTTTTCCTGCTGTCGGGCCTCGATTTTATTGTATTTGAGACGCTCCATTTCGTGATGAGTCACCTTGGCACGAAGGCCGTCAAGGCTATTACCCAGTTCGGTATGCACCTGCCTGAGGTTTGCCTGCGCCGAGGTGAGCTGTGAGATTAGGTTCATGCTGTGATGCATAACCCTGAAGTCGGCTTGGCCTACACTAGCCTCGCGGATACGTGCCGAATACTCTTCGATATAATTACCAATATCGGCAATTTTTTCTTCGAGCCGGCGTTGTTCTGCAACAGTCGCCTCGAGCTTTGCGTTTAGCCTATTAAGGCTGCTGCTCTCTTTGCTTGAGAGCACACTCCATATTTCGCTTTTCGCCATGATTAATTCATCGTCTGCTTAAGTTGCTTAAATGTCTGCGCAAGATCAACTGCCTCTTCGCTTCCCTGTGTAAGGAATGCATTAATCGTGCCTCTTAGGCGAATCGCTTCATCTAATTCTGGATCTGTCTTTTCTGTGTACGCGCCTACTTGGATTAAATCCTGTTTCTGGGCATAAAGAGTCCAGTACCTGCGGAGCCGCTGGGCTAAGCGAAGCTGGTCGGCGGAAACCAAATTTGTCGCAATGCGAGAGATAGAGCCTTCAAGGTCAATTGCAGGATAATGGGCTGCGTCAGCAAGTTCGCGCGAAAGCATAATTTGACCGTCGAGCGTAGCGCGTGCGATATCAACAATCGGATCGCTGCGATCGTCGCCCTCGGCAAGTACGGTATAAAATGCAGAGATCGAGCCTTGAGGTCCGGGTCCGACGCCGACGCGTTCGATGAGTTTTGGCAGAAGGCTAAACACCGACGGCGTATAACCCTTTGTCGTAGGCGGCTCGCCTACCGCGAGTCCGATCTCACGCTGAGCATGTGCCACGCGCGTCAGACTATCGAATAGCAACAGAACATCATTGCCCTTTGCGGCAAAATACTCGGCGACGCTGTGTGTAAGCTTCGCTGCTTTTATTCGCATCACGGGAGAAACATCAACCGGCGCGGCTATCACCACCGCCCGGGCCAGGCCAGCTTCACCCAACGTTTTCTGCACAAATTCTTGAACTTCGCGACCGCGCTCGCCAATCAGGCCAATAACCACGACGTCTGCGGCGGTATTGCGCGTAAGCATGCCCATAAGGACACTTTTGCCGACGCCAGAGCCTGCAATAAGACCCATGCGCTGGCCTTTGCCGAAGGTAAGACAGCCGTTAATCGCTTTGATTCCAGTGTCGAGAACATCTTTGACCTCACCTCGCTCCATTGGATTAATTGCCTTGGCATCCAGAGCAACCTCCGCATCATAGGTGATTGGCCCCTTGCCATCGATCGGCTCGCCGAGACCATTAATCACTCTGCCAAGCATCTTCTCGCCTACGCCGCATAAGGACTGAGCCTGCTTGAACCGCACTAGACTACCAGCACGAATACCTTCGAGATAATGTATTGGCATGAGATAAAGATGTTTGCCGTCGAAACCCACCACTTCTGCTTCGATAGCAGCGTCACCGTTGCTGGTTTCTATTACGCACTGCGCACCAATTTCGGCGGCGATTCCAGTCGCCTCGACGGTGAGACCTACGACGCGCGTTACACGACCAAAGCGTTCGGTGCGCGTCGTGAACTCTTGTGCGTTCAAGCGCGTGAGCTCCACAGAAAAGTTTTGCTCGCCGCTCATTGCTCTAACTCGTCAGGCTGTTCATCCTCGCTCAGCTCAACTTTTGTTGAGTCGTCTTGTAGTACTTGCTCAAGCTGCGGATCGAATTCTGGCTTTAGCTCATCAGAGTCAGTTACTTGTGGTTCGAGCGCTACTTCGGACTCGGTTGTCGGATCTTCAGATAAAGCGGTTTGATTAGGCTGCTGGGTAAGGATGGCGCTTTCATCAACGCGGCCAATAGCACTTAGCAACTGCTCGGTGATCTGCTGTATCCGCGTTTCAGTAAGGTCTTCGATTATAGAGTCTTGCATCATCGCACGCAGAGATCCCCGACTTAGGCTCTCGTCTGTGGCGAGTTTAATATCTGCGCGGACTACAAGATCAGTCTCGTTCAAAAGCGCCAAGTCGGCGGGATTGAGAAAGAGACGAACGCCGGTTGGTTTGCCATCGCTATCCTTGTCGATTTCTTGGAGCAAGTGGGCAAGTGTCGCCTCAACAGCCGCGCGGCTCTCTATAAGCGGTGTATGCACAATTGCGGCCACGCTTTTTATTAGCAGCGTCTTTAGCGGCTCATAAAAACTCGAGGAGTCCACGCGCTGCTCACTCAATGTCGCGATAAGCGCTTCAAGGCGGTGCCGCGATTCGGTCAATGCAGCGGCTTCGGTTTCACGCGCCTGCGCGATGCCCAACTGAAATTGATTTTCTCCGTATTCTTGTAACTGCTTTTGAGTATATTCAAGCGGATCGGGTAACTCTTCGGCAACTGCCTCGTCGGCAACTGCCCCTAGAGGCCCAGCGTTAGCTGCCGCTTCGAGCGCCGCCTCATCGTCGAGCGAACGCGGCTTCCACGCCGTAAAGCCTGCGGAATCTTGCTGCGGAGAACTTTGATTCAAAGACTCTATCGCAAAGCTGCCCGTTGCCACCTTGGCATCTAGCCCTGGCTCGAATACCGGCTTAGCGTCGCGTTTCGGTGCAAGCCAGGGTACGAACTCGTCTGAGGCGTTGGGTTTTGATCGATTAGACAAAATCATCACCTCTGCCGGCTAATACGATGTCGCCGGAATCGGAGAGCTTACGCGCGATGCGCAAGATAACTTTCTGCGCATCTTCAACGTCGGTAATTCGGATAGGGCCTTTGGCCTCCATTTCGTCGATGAACATCACCTTGGCGCGCTGTGACATATTGTCCATGAACTTATCTTTAACTTCTTCATCGGCAGCCTTGAGCGCCGTCATCAACAGATCGGTTTCGATATTACGCATCAGCACCTGAATGCTGCGGTTATCGAGTCCAGACAAGTTTTCGAAGGTAAACATATTGTCTTGAATCTTAAGCGCCAGCTCTTCGTCGATGCCTGTCACGCCAGAGATAATGGCAGTTTCCATCTCGCTCTTCGTGAAATTCATAATCTTCGCGGCGGTTTTAATACCACCAAAACTCGACGACTTTGCACTCGAGTTAGAGGAGAACTGCTCACGCATCACATTCTCGAGTTCCTCCATCGCGCTTGGATGAATGGTTTCGAGTGAGGCGACGCGCTGAATCACTTCGGCGCGTACCTCGGCAGGAATAAAATTGAGAACGTCGGCGGCGATATCGTATTCCAACACCGACAAGATAATTGCAATAACCTGCGGATGTTCTTCGACAACCATCTCTCCAATGGAGCGAGCATCCATCCAGCGGAGAATGTCCAACCCTTTGCTGGATGAACCAGGCATGATACGGCCCAAAACCGTTGCTGCTTTATCTTCGCCCAACGCTTTGGTGAATACTGCCTGCACATAGTCTGCCGTGCCTAAGCCGAGGTTCGTTTGCTTCTTAATAGTTGAGATGAAATCGTCCAACACAACGTTAACTGCCTCCTGTGACAGGTCGGCAACAGAAACCATGTTGGCACCTAGTGCTTGGACCTCTCGCGGTGACATATAAGAGATGATGTCGGCAGCTTGCTCCTCACCGAGTAGAAGCAAAATTACCGCCGCGCGCTCAGAACGAGTTAACACTGCAAGTTCATTGCGTGTCTCTTCACTCATGAGCGATTCAGCTACACTCGCTTCTTCTTTTTTGGCTTCTGCTTTATCAGCCATGATCACTTCCTTTTAGAGTTTGATGGCTTCTGTGGAATGCCATCTCAATTGGGTCGCCGGGGTTCTAAAGAAACCTACTAAGACGTCACCATTTTCTTGAGTACATTGGCAACTCGACCCGAGTCTTCGGATACCAACATACGCACAAGCGTTACTTTATCGTCATAGGTATTTGCTGTATCCAGCATGTCTGCCGAGATCGAGGATTTCTTAGGCTTCAGTTTGGCCTTTATTTGCTCGAGCGTCTCGCCACTTTCAAAATCTATAGACGCTGCTTCTTCGGGCGACAGCGCATCATTTGCTAGGCCCCCATCAATACCAGTTAAAGGGGCTGGAGAAAGGAATGCATTAATTAGTGGACGTATAACAAACACAACGACGAGTGCAAACGTGAGAGCCACAAGCAGCATCTTTGCGAATCCGAATAATGTCGGGTTCTCATACCATGCCATCGGATCGGCTATAAGGGTCTGGTCGCGGAAAGGCGAAACAAGCACCTCTACAGAATCTCCGCGGTTAGGGTCAAAACCAACCGCGTTAGCGACTAAACTTTGGATGCGCGCGGTATCGATCGTATCGAGCGCCGCCGCGTCTTCACCAGCGGGCGCGAAGGCTGCTTGATTAATGACGACCGCGACAGACATTTTGGTCACGACACCCGTCTGCTTCTTTTCGTATTGAATCGATCGATCGATTTCATAGTTCCGTGTCGTTTGACTGCTGCGAACGCCGGTTGCATTACCGTTAGGATTATCTGCGTTTTCCTCATTTGCTGCCGTAAGAACAGTGTCATTGGGTGCAATATTGGACTGCGCACCGGGTACACCACCCGCCGCCAGGTTTGAGCTTGTATCAAGCACTAGGACCTCAGATACCGCTTTGGGACCAGTGCCGTTGCCATCAAAAATCTCGTTGGTTGCTTCGAACTCCGAAAAGTCCATCGCCACGTCAACGTCAGACTGAATGTTGTCGCGGCCATAAATAGGCGTGAGAAGATCAACAATTTTGTTTTTGTATTCCATCTCGATAGAGCGCTTGAAGGCGGCCTGCTCATCTGCGATGGCAAGTCCTGCTGACACACCACTTGTAAGCAAGCTGCCTTGCTGGTCGACTACCGATACGTCATCGATCGACAGATAAGGCACGCTCGAAGCAACAAGGCTCGTGATTGCCTGCACCTGTGCTGCCGAGACCGTGCGACCTGGATGTGCAATAACGATGACCGACGCTTTAGCCGGCTCACGATTACGCACATAGGAGCTCTGCCGCGGCGCGGCTAGGTGTACGCGAGCCGCCTGCACGGATGATATTTGAACGATACTTTTGGAGAGTTCGTTCTCTATAGCCGCAGAGTATTGCGCTTGCTCCATAAATTGACTGGTCGTCATCGACGAAGAGGCACTCAAAGAGTCCATCGCCTGCGAGTTGGCATTAGCAGGCAGACCTGCCGAGGCAAGCAACATACGCGCTTCGTAGTAACGCTCGGTCGGAACCATGAGGCTCCCCGAACGGCTGTCTAGCGAAACGGCAATATCCGAGGCCAAAAGCTGCTCATAGGCTTCGCTGCGGTCGGCTTCCGACATGTTAGGGTAAAGCGCTCGCAAATTCCCTTCGTTCGCCCAAAAGTAAACCATCACAAAGAAAAACAGCGTGAAGAGTGCAAGGATCGGCGGGATAGAGCGACGCACCAAAGGCTGAGCCAACACTTCGCGAAGGCTCGGCAACCCTGCTGGCTGTGCCGGTTGCGCGGCAGGCAATTGACCCTGCTGCGCGCCATTCTGCTGAAGTGGCTGCGTCGCTGCATTCGCCGGCATTTGGCCCGCAGGCTGCATCGCCGGTTGGCTGTCACCGAATCCTTGAGGTGCGGCCAGTATTTGTTGCTCGGCCATGGTTCTCACTCCCTAAAATTGTCTTGTCTGACTTCAGTTTGTCTTTAATTAAATTTTGAAATAACTCAGGTTATTACACTGGCATATTCATAATGTCTTGGTAGGCCTGCATAACCTTGTTACGAACCTGCACGGTGGCTTCAAATGCAAGCGAGGCTTTTTGCATGTTCATCACAACCTCGGTCAATGGAATATCGCCGCCCATCTGAAAGGTCTCTTGAGAAACGCGCGACGTCTCTTGCAGCGAGTTAACTTCGTTTAATGTATTAACCATTGCAGTGCTTAAGCGACTTGAAAAGTTGCCCGCGGCGCTGTCGACGCCCTGCCCGCGGCCGGCGTCACCGATTGATGGAATAGAGCCAAGATCACCGGTATCCCGGCGCGCCGAAGCGATCTTTGCTTGATAGTCACGTACCTGCGAGAGCAAGGATTCTGCTGATGAAATTTCCATAACGACCTCTTACTTTTCAATCTTTTAAAGAATTGTTCTAACTACGCGCATAGGCGCGCGGCACTTCATGCCCCGCTCTGCGAAACTCGAAAAGCTTCTGCCTCAGCGTGCGCGGGCTCATGCCTAGCTGCTCTGCTGCCTGCTCACGGTTAGTACTCGCCTGCAGGGCGCGCAAAATAGCGTGCAGCTCGCTGCTCTCGCGCTGGGACTGTTGCGATGCAGGATGATGACTAGCCGCCTCTTGCTCTGTAGCGCCGCCGTTTGCATTCTTAGACTCACCCGCTTGAACTGGCTCACCAAGCCCTAAATCATCGAACGCAATATCGCTTGCTTCGATGGTGTAGTTCTCGTGCAGTACCATCGCTCGCGCAATCACATTCTCGAGTTCGCGAACATTGCCCGGCCAGCTGTGTGTAAGAAGTTTTTGCAAAGCCGACTGGCTTAATGAAGAACGCTGCTCGCCTGAATGTTTTTGCACAAAAATGCGCGCGAGGGGTTCGATGTCGGCTGGACGATCGGCTAAGCGCCCTATCGCAAGATTAAAACCACTTAGGCGAAAATAGAGGTCCTCGCGGAAGAGGCGATTTTGAATATTGTATTTAAGGTCGACGTTTGTCGCGGCGATAATACGCACGTTAACCGAGACGGGTGTTGTCGCCCCGACGCGGTAGATTTGCTTCTCTTGCAGTACTCGCAAGAGTTTTGCTTGCAGTTCGAGTGGCATCTCGCCAATCTCATCAAGAAATAACGTACCGCCCGAGGCCTGCTCAAAAAAGCCCATCGAATACTTATGCGCGCCGGTGAATGCCCCCTTTTCGTGTCCGAATAACGTGTCTTCGACTAGGTGCTCGGGTATCGCTGCGCAGTTAAGCGCGACGAAAGGCTGGTCGGCGCGCGCAGAGGATTCGTGCAGCACACGCGCCAGAACTTCTTTGCCGGTGCCCGAGGGGCCTCGTACCAAGACCGGTATGTCGGTGCGAGCGACCTTACAAGCCAACTCAAACAATTCAACGCTCTTGGGGTCTACGAAGACGAAGGGGTAGTCGTCGGTAATCTGATTCATGATGTGGTTGCCACTTTGCCGGATTTACGTTTAGTACCGTTAAGCTTTAGCAATCACCGTGCCAGAAATAT
>JAFMKB010000068.1 GCA_017853205.1 Gammaproteobacteria bacterium | reverse complement strand
TAATCTCTCCGATCCATGGACAGCGATTAATCAACTCCTTCAGGGGCGAGTGAAACTCGCCGCAAGCGATACAGGGCGCTTTTTGCTCAACTCAACCGTAGGTGTCGGTGGTCTTTTCGATGTTGCAACGCCACTAGGTCTCGCGCGTCACCAAGAAGATATCGAACAGACTCTCGGTGTTTGGGGGGTGCCGCAGGGCCCCTATGTCGTGTTGCCGCTGCTCGGGCCATCAAGCGGGAGAGGGCTGGTAAGCCAATATTTCGGGATTTTCGGTCAGGACATCGCGCAGCCGCTGCGTTATGTTGATGATGTGCCTGTGAGAAACTCCCTGTTCTTCACCCAGCTAGTCTCAATGCGCGCGGGTTTACTCGCCACGCCCGCGATTCCAGCGCAGATGGATCGTTACACAGTAATGCGCGATTTATATTTGCGAGGGCGCGAGCAGCAGGTCGGGTTGTAAGCGAGGCCGAAATAGAGCGTTTAAGCTCAATTTTTTGTCGGGTCTTTTAAAAGCGGTGCTTGCGTAAGTTGTCCGAGGCTGGCGCTATTGGTACAGAACATGGTTGTTCTTAGCTCGGACTCAAACTGTCTAAGCGTGTCGATAACGTGATTAGTACTCGTTAGAGCCGGTGTGAGTAGTGGTTTGGCAATACCGGCAAGTGATGCACCGATGCGTAAACACTTTGCGACGTGTAATCCGTTTCTAATTCCTCCGGAGGCGATGAGGGAAAGCGGTAAGCCAAGCGCGGAAATTTTCGTGACCGCGGTGACAGTATCAATGCCCCAATCTGCAAAAATGGACTCATCCTGGTGGGTCCGGTCGTGCTCTATCTGAGCCCAGCTTGTTCCTCCTGACCCTGCGACATCTAGCCATTCGATGCCTATTTCGGAGAGCATCTTGGCCGTCGTTGGGCCGATGCCATGACCGACCTCTTTTATCAGCACGGGTACCGTTGACCTAGCGCAAAGCTTGATAAGGGCGTCTACGATACCGCGCCAGTCGCGATCTCCTCCCGGCTGAATCGCCTCTTGCATCGGATTTAGGTGAATATATAACGCGTCCGCCTCGGCAATATCGATACATCGCAGTGCGTTATCGATACCAGATTGCCCTCGAAGTTGAGCTGCACCTAAATTACCGATTATGGGGATGTTCGGGGCATAGCGGCGTAGCTGGAAAGATTTGGCCTGGCCTTGATCTTCGAGTGCAATCCTCATCGATCCAAGGCTGAAGGCAACGCCTACTGTCTCAGCTGCCTCAGCAAGATGAATATTCATTCGGTCTGCTTGCGCTATTCCGCCGCTCATTGATGAAATAATAATAGGCAGGGACAATCGATAACCGAGGAAGTCACTGGCGCAGGAAATTTCATCCATATTCAAATCGGGCATCGCATAGGGTTCGAAGCGCACCGAATCAAAAGTGCTTAGCGCTGGCCGTTGAACACTTTCTTTTGCGGCGATAACAAGGTGATCTGATTTTCGAGTCTCTATTTTTTCAGACATAGTGCCCTCTCTGAGTAGGTGAGCATGACTACTCGGTGATTCGCCATGAAAAAAAACGTTTAGGCAGCAATATATCAACAATAAACATATGCGGCAGAGTTAAAGCAAAGAGAATTGCGAATACCGCGGAAAGCAGCGGGGCGATCGCATCAGCCAACTTATCGAAGAAGGCGAAGGCGAAGATCACCAGCACCCAGGCACACACTGTGTTTACCCAAAAACTCTTTTTTGGGCTAGTGGCTGGAGTGCCCAAATGCTCTGATGCTTTTAGATAATGCGGAGCTGAATGCAAGAAACAGAAGAAGAGAGCAAATGTGAAAAGCGGATTAAAAAAGTTATGCAGCGCATAATATGCGGTAAAACCGAGAAGGACGCTGATCTTTTTTATAGAAATATCGAAGCAAACTGTGCAGATAAATGCGAGCAGCCAGAGCGACACAAAGGGAGAGCCGAAATCTGCGACGGTAGCGGTATTTGCGTTAAGAGTAGTAAATAGTGGCGCGACGGTTGTCCAGTGAACCCAAGGCAAAAAAACGGAAACGGCACCGCCTTGAAATAGAATATTCGCTGTTTTTAGAAAATTATTGTGCACATCTGATACGCATAACTTGAAAGGATCAGCACGGCCGAAGTGGATAGCTGTGATTAGCAAAAAGAGGAGTAAAGTTGCTGTTGGTACTGTTATCCAGAGAATAACGCCAGCAGCGGTAGAACCGAGGTAAAAGCAAACAAAACGCACCAGTCTGGGGTGCGAGTCTCCGTGCTTTACAAGCTCCCAATCAAGTGCCCCGTGGGGTATTCCAAAAAGGATTACGCCTAGAATCGCTAGGATGTCGATCGTGCTAAATGTCATTTTTTAGTACTGCGTCGATAAAAGGATATTTCGGCAACGTAGCTATTAAGCGCAGCGCATCGACAGCATTAAAGTTATCTGTCATGAAACCAGCAAAGCGGTCGCCAGTCAGGCCGTGTGTCATCGCCGCAAAAATACTGAGTCCAATTTGTGGTTCTCGATTAAGCACGCGGAGAAAAATTCTATCCATCCAAGCAGAAAGCTTGCTGTAGGGTGAGCATGTGACGGAAGAATAGCCATTTTCGTGCGTAAGCCCACTTAACTGCCTCTGAAGGCCACTTAGCGCATAGCCCGAACAGGGACGAGCGGAGCCTGAGGCGAGTCCTATGGGGTGTCCAGGGAAAAGTGGGACTACATTACCCATAGGTAGACAACCACTTTCTTCATACAAAACCATGTCGCCATTAAACTCTCCTCCCTCATTGGTAACAAGCCATTCGATGGCCATACTGCGCAGCGCTTCATAGGGCACTTTAGTGCGGGCAAAAATAGTAGCCTCTATCAATACCGTCTCTGCTGTTAGCGGGAGTATGTAGGTAAAAGCAAGTGCGCCGTCGAACTGCTGAGGAAGAGTGAAATCCATTAATCTTGGATGCACCAATTTTTCTCGAAGGCAGTTCGACGGCACTACAATACCGAAAAACTGTTGAACGAGTGTACCGTGACCAAATTTTGGCGGACGTGAATCAAACAAGTTGGTTGCTGTGAGTAGTGCGTTCTCGGTGGCTACCTCGAAGCAGTTATCGGCGGCTTGCGAGCGATCGACTGGCTCGACTAACCGAGTGAAATTCTCAGACTCAGAAAGACGCAATTCAAGTGATTTTTTGAGTGATTGACCGTTGATTGCCTCGTATAAAAATTTATTTCCATGATGCGTTTCCACATGGTCACTAAAAGAAAATTGCCATCGGTCCCATGAGTTGATTAGGTGCTCAGCGTGTTGGGTCGGTTCGTCTTTGCGACGCCACGTACAAATCGTTTGTACTCGATTATCCGCTGGCCCGATCAAGGTAACCTCCTCTCCTCGTTTTATAAGGGACTCGCAAAGCATCAAGCCCGAAATACCGGCCCCTACAACAACGTTCTTTGAGTGGAATTTAATCACAGGTGAACCATTGGGAGTTGGTCTAGTTCCTTATGCAGAGACTGCTCATGCGCTAGATGAGATGAAGAAGGATAAGCTTTTAGCAGAAGCCAAAAACAGTAGGGCAAAGAGCTAAGGACTATCCATGTTTTGCGAAGGGGTGACACAACCGCGCGGCAGCCAGACCAATCGACACGCCTTCGCAGAATTTCATGACCAATCTCAGAGTAGATCCGCGCCATGATGTAAATACAGGGACGAACAATCCTTGGTAGATATGGGAGGCCTGCTAATCCGGAGCGGTAATAATGGTTGCTAAGGCTAATGACGGAAACGATGCTGTCTTTTACGTCCTCAACACGCTCGCAATGCGCGATTGATTCGACAGACACCTCACAGGGTATGTAGCGCCGTCCGCGTTTAGCATCCTCCAGCACATCTCTTGAGATGTTTGTCAATTGCATCGCTATCCCGAGATCTATCGCATGGTAAATTGCAACCGCACTTTTACTCTGCATCAATTCGGCCATGATAATTCCAACAGTCCCAGCAACCGCATAAGAATATCGAAGAAGCTCGCGATCTCGAGTAAAGTGCGCCTCATTTAGATCTGATTGTATGCCTTCAATCAATGCGACACACGCTTCCAGCGAGTGAGTATTCGAGCGAACTCGCTTGAATAGGACTCGCTGCCAATCTTCGAAACTCGTTAAACTATCGCTTTTTCTATTGAAAAAAAGTTTAAGTGATTCGAGTTTAGCTTCATTGCCTGCTTGGTAGTCATCGGCTAGATCGTCGGCGATTCGACAGAAAGCATATAGATCGGTTGCTTTCTCGGCACTCGTCTTAGGCAGAAGGAAAGAGGCAAGCCAGAATGTTCTCCCATTTTCTCTTAGAATAGTTTGAACTGCTTTTTGCTCGCTAGCACTCAAGTTATGCGGTCTCGACTAATACCCTAGAGGGGTTCTTCTTCAAATAACCATCAACAAGCACGTCAGTTACCTTGGCCGAGCTAACGACTCCCGGTAAACCAGCTCCAGGGTGGGTGCCTGCCCCGACGAAGAAAAGGTTGTCGATCTTAGGGTCTTGGTTCCGAAACCGGAAGTAGGCTGATTGAGAGAACAGGGGTGCGATGGAAAAACCTGCGCCCCAGAGACTTTTATATTTTTTTTCAAAATCTGCTGGCGTCATATAAAAATCAGAGACAATGCATTCCTCTAGGCCTGGAAGGATTGTCGAGTCTAAGGACTTAACTATTCTATCTCGAAGCCGTGGCCCTTCCTTCGCCCAATCTGTACCAGATTGAAGATTTGGTACGGGGCATAGGACATAAAAGCTATCACAGCCCGCAGGCGCAAAACTTGGGTCTGTTGCAGTGGGACGGTGCAGGTAGAGCGAGAAGTCGTCTGTAGCAATTTTGCGCTCGAAAATATCCTTGAGCAGCTCTTTATGTCGAGAGCCAAGCCATATTGTATGGTGCGCAACCTCAGGGAATTGCTTCTGAGTGCCAAAATAGAGCACATAAAGTCCCATGGAGTATTGGGTGACCGCTTTCGGCTTCATTCCCAGTGGGCGAGAGAGTTTTCTATTGAATAGATTTTCATAGGCGTATGCTGGATCACCGTTAAATATGACCATGTCTGCGTTTAGAATAGCGCCCGCCGTGTTTCTAACACCTACTACTTTCTGACTAGCGTCATCGATAATGATTTCATCAACGTCGAAGCCAGTGGTTATCTCAATACCGACTTCGCCCATAAGGCGCGTCAAACCTTCGACCAGCTTTCCCGTGCCACCCATAATAAAATGAATGCCCCACTTGCGCTCAAGGTAGTGTATTAGGGAGTAGATGGATGTCGTTGAATAGGGGTTCCCGCCTACGAGAAGAGGATGAATCGAAAACACTTTTTGTAGATAAGGATTTTTGATATAGCTTGCTACGAAACGGTATACGGTCTGATAGCTTTTTAATTTTATCAGCTGGGGAAGAAGTTTGATCATCCCTAGCGGGGAAGTGAACGGTTTCGCCGAAAGTTGTTCAAAACCGATTTTGAAAATCGCTTCCGACATGGCAAGCAGCTTTTTGTAGCCAGCAACGTCATTGGGCTCGAATTTCGCAATCTCTGCATAAGTGTGTTCTATGTCCCCTCGATAACTAAATTTTTTCTTATCCTCAAATACAAAGTCATACCACGTTTCGAGCTCAACTTGTTTGTAGTAGTCAGCCGAGGATTTGCCAAAAAGCTCGAAAAGTTCATCGAACAGAAAAGGAGCGGTTATGACAGTTGGTCCCGCGTCATGTTTAAAACCGTCTTTTTCGAATGCCTGGGCGCGGCCACCAAGCGTGTCTAGTCGCTCTACGAGGGTAACATTGAGTCCCTTAGCCCTTGCCCTCAAAGCACTTGCGATACCGCCAAATCCACTACCAATGACGACTACACGCCCACTTGAGTTCATAATTTTTAATCCAGCTCAGAGTTAGAGAGAAGAGAGTTTGCTGTAGCTTTCATGCAGCCAACGATCGAAAGGTTGCAAGATTGACTTATTCTTGATGCTAAGAGAATCAAGGATGCGCTCAGACCGGCGAAGCTTTTCGTTCAGTGTTTGCCTAGTTGATTCCATACTGTTTGATAAGAGAATTTTCTCCCACCAAAAATTAAGCCTTGCATTGTTTTCTACAAATTTTCGACCATACCGACTTTCAGCAAAAAGTTTTTTGTCTAACTCTGGCAATTCTTCGTAAAACTTTGCTATCACAGCGTTGGGCCTGAGTTCTCTGAGGTCGGATGCAGGAGAGATTGTCTGCTTCCCTAAATTAATATTCTGGATATCGTTCATCATTTGAAAGGCAACAGAAGTGATTGAAAAGTAATGGGAAACCAACTGGGATTCTGCGTCATCCCAGCCAACGGGGTTAAGACCTAATACCGGAAGGCTAATTAGAGGCGTTGTTTTTCCCTCGACTAATTTTTCGTAGGTAGTCCATGTCGGGTATGAGAGCGTGGCAAACTCGGCAGCCTGTCCGGCAGATAGCCTTAGGATTGCGAGGTTGTGTGCGGGTAACGTGTATCTTAAAGACTGATCTTCCGCGAGGAGGAGGCTGCTGAGAGCGATCATTGCGTCGCCGAGGCAGATTGCTATTTCTTTACCGTACATTTCCGAAACAGACGTTATTCCGCGTCGTTCAGCGTCGTCGTCGCATACATCATCGTGAACAAGTGATGCATTGTGAAGCAGTTCTACGCTGGTAGCCCATCGTATGCAGCTATACTCAGTGAGTCCGCTGGCCTGGCTAGCTCTCAGCGCCAGATTTGCTCGTAGCAGCTTCCCACTTTTTTTGAAATGATGGTCAAAAGCTGACCTGAGTGGCTCCTCTAAATTGAATCTGCATTTAATAATTTGTTTAGAAACTAATTCTAGGCTCTCGAAATATAACGATTTATCAGATCGAATATTTTTTACTATTTGTTTTTTTTCGGTAGCGGCGATCGAACTCATAGCGACTCCCTTGTTTTTTTGTTTTACTATACTACGAGGTGATGTTGATAAAAGTTCAAACAAGTAGTATTTAAAATTGATCTTGATTTATATCCTTAGCGTTATCACCGATACCGGTTGGTTTAAAAGAATAAATCGGAAGTCCAATATTAAGAGGGAGACCCCCATGAAATATGCATTTGCTAAGAAAAGTGGCGCTTTACTGTCACTGCTACTCGTAGGGCAAACAACACTCGCCGCTTCTGGAGATTCTGGAATGCTCCAGTCTGGCGACTTCGTTGGATATTCGTTCTGGTTGATATCTATGGCGCTCGCCGCGTCAACCATCTTCTTTCTCATGGAATCACTGAGAATGGGTGGAAAATGGGCAACATCGCTCACAGTGAGTGCTTTAGTAACATTTATTGCGGCCTTTCACTATTTCTACATGCGCGATGTCTGGGTCACGACTGGCAATACGCCCACAGACTTCAGATATATCGATTGGTTGTTAACTGTTCCTCTTCTAATGATCGAGTTCTACCTGATATTAGCAGCGATAGCTAAGGTTTCAGGCGGAATTTTTTGGCGATTATTGATCGGAACGCTTGTAATGCTCATCCCGGGGTATATGGGTGAGGCTGGTTATATGAATGCAACGATCGGCTTTGCTATTGGTATGGTCGGCTGGGCTTACATTCTATTCGAAATCTTCGCTGGTGAGGCAAGTAAAGTCGCCGCAGCACAGGCGCCGCCAGCTGTGCAAAAGTCCTATGGATTGATGAAATGGACTGTAACAATTGGTTGGGCGATATACCCAATCGGTTACTTCTTAGGGTACCTTGCGGGTGGAACTGACATGGGAACGTTGAACATGGTCTACAACCTCGCCGACGTACTCAATAAGATCGCATTCGGTCTGTTCATTTGGTATGCAGCCAATGAAGATACAGCTGCACACGTCAATCGCTAGAAACTAGTATTTTGAATTACGAAAAGGGGCTGCAATGCCCCTTTTTTTATGCCTTTGTAAAAGTGGATAATGTGAAATCGTAGCTCAGGTGCTTTTCGCGCCGCCCTCAGTGTAAATATTGAAACGGGAATAACTTTAACCTTGAATAATACTTTCAAGTCGATAAATAGTTGGTTCGGAATAGAAGTGTTTAATTAAGTGTAATAATTACTCAAGAGGCCAAGTGAAAATTCTAAAGAGGCTGTTTGCTGTGTTCATCGTTCTTCTCATTTTAGCGAGCGTGTTACTGTTCGAAGGAGATATTCCAACGGCGGAAATAGACGCAAAGTACAGTAACGCTGAGTCGAAATTTTTGGTGATGGATAATGGCGCGCGTGTGCATTACCGCGATCAGGGGAAACAGGACGGCGTGCCGCTTGTGCTCGTGCATGGCGCGATGGCCTCGCTGCACACATGGGAGCCTTGGGCTGAGATTCTTGGCGAGCGTTATCGAGTAATAACTCTCGACCTTCCGGCGCATGGTTTAACTGGCGCTGTACCGAACGGTGAGTACGGTGCGGCGGCGTTCACCCAAACGATAAATGCGGTCGTTAACGAAATAGAACTCGATACCTTCGTGCTTGGTGGTAATTCGATGGGGGGTGGGGCAACGTGGCGTTACGCGCTGGAGCATCCACAGCGTGTGTCAGCAATGGTGCTGGTCGATGCTGTTCCGCCGGCGAGTTGGCAAGGCGCCCTTGAGGAGTCCGAGGTCAGACAATCGGGTCCGATGGGGTTTAGTCTCCTTAGGCAGGGATGGTTCCGAGCGATTGCCGGCGCATTGGATCCCGCGCCTCTCATTGGGCAAGGACTTCGAGCGGCGTACAACAATTCACCGGTCGTTACTGAGGAATTGGTCGACCGTTATTACGAGCTGATTATGCGAGAGGGCACTCGCGCTGCAATATTGGGACGAACCGACTCTTACGGTGAGGCGGAGACTGAGACACCGGACTTAAGCCAGCTTACTCAGCCAACCCTCGTCATTTGGGGTGCGCAAGATTCTGTAATACCAGTGTCGTCAGCGGAAATATTCGAAGCTGCGCTTCCCAATGTCAGAACCGTAATTTTCGATGATCTTGGCCACATCCCTATGGAGGAAGATCCTCAAAGGACCGCGGAAGAGGTTATTTCTTTTATAGAGGCACTGTGACCAATTTGCGATAGCCATAGTATTCCAGCCGCACTATGATTGACTTTACTAGCAACTAGC
>JAFMKB010000027.1 GCA_017853205.1 Gammaproteobacteria bacterium | reverse complement strand
TAAGCGGCGAGTAAGCGGCTGATAATCGACGAGGTTTAGCCGGTAGATCGCTCGCTACGGCAATTTAACTCGCTGATTTGACTGAAAAGACTGCAATTTCGCGCAACATTGCGTAAAATCGCTGACCCGCTGTGAATAATCCCAGCGACTCCCGTTAGATTAAATTCGGGGCACGCCCCACAATGGTATAAGGTACTGAAATGGCACGCATTACTGTAGAAGACTGCTTAGACAACGTAGAGAATCGCTTCGAGCTCGTCATGGTGTCGAGCAAGCGCGCGCGTCAAATCCAGACGGGTGGCAAAGACCCGATGGTCGCCGCAGACAACGACAAGCCAACGGTTATCGCGCTGCGCGAAATCGCCGAGGGGCATGTTAACGCCGATATCCTGAAGGCGAAGCCACGTCACGAACTCGAAGAGATCGATATGGAAGCCGAGGTGAACGCACTTGCCGAAGCCGAAGCCGCTATTGAAGCCGCTGCAGCCGACATCATTCTCGCAGACGACGCGGAAGAAGTTGGTGCAGATCAAGCCGCTGCAGAAGAAGTAGAAGACTAGGAAGTTCCAAGTGCCGCACCCGCGGCTCTTTTGCCAGCGGGTTGATGAGAGGGAGAGTTAAGTGCCCGTCACCGCCATCGCCCCACCCGTTGAGTCTATCGACGCACTGGTGTCGGGTCTCTCCTCATACCTCAATCGCGATCAGATTAACGGCATTCGCCGTGCTTATTACTACGCCGAACAGGCGCACGAGGGGCAGTTTCGCCGCAGCGGCGAGCCCTATGTCACTCACCCCTTAGCCGTCGCCGGCATTCTGTGCGAAATGCACATGGACCCGCAGAGCCTCATGGCCGCGATGCTCCACGATGTGATCGAAGACACCGGCATCACCAAGACAGCGATCAAGACCCAGTTTGGCAACAGTGTTGCTGAGCTCGTCGATGGTGTCAGCAAGCTCAACAAAATGACTTTTTCGAGTCGCGCCGAAGCGCAGGCCGAGAATTTTCAAAAGATGGCGATGGCGATGGCTAAGGACCTGCGAGTCATCTTGGTCAAGATCGCCGATCGTCTACATAACATGCGCACACTCGAAGTCCTCACTCCGGAGAAGCGCCGACGTATCGCGCGCGAAACGCTAGACATCTATTCGCCAATCGCCAATCGCCTCGGCATGAATAATGTGCGCGTCGAATTCGAAGAGCTTGGTTTTAACGCGCTCTATCCGATGCGCGCTCGTCGCATCGATGCGGCGGTAAGGGCGATACGAGGCAATCGCAAAGAGATCATCACTAAAATTCAAACCTCGATAGAGGCGTGTCTCGAGCGCGAGGGATTAGTAGGCCGCTGTAGCGGCCGCGAAAAACACCTCTACAGCATTTACGAGAAAATGCGCAGCCAGCGTAAGTCGTTTTCCGACATCATGGATGTTTACGCGTTTAGAATAGTCGTCGACAAAGCGGACACCTGCTACCGCGTGCTCGGTGCCGTTCACAGCTTGTACAAGCCTGTTCCCGGACGCTTTAAAGATTACATCGCCATTCCCAAGGCAAACGGCTATCAGTCACTTCATACCACACTTTTTGGCATGCACGGTGTACCGATCGAAATTCAGATTCGCACCGAAGAAATGGAGGCGATGGCAAACAACGGGATCGCCGCGCACTGGTTGTATAAGTCAAACGAAGACCTACCCGGCAACGCGCACGGACGCGCCCGCGAATGGGTAAATGGCCTGCTCGAATTGCAAAAGCACGCGGGCAACTCGCTCGAATTTATCGAGAACGTGAAAATCGATCTCTTCCCTGACGAGATCTACGTGTTCACGCCGAAGGGCACTATATTCGAATTACCAACCGGTTCAACCGCCGTCGATTTCGCCTATGCGATTCACACCGACGTCGGCAACTCCTGCGTCGCGTGCCGCATAAGTCGTCGCCTCGCGCCGCTAAGTGAGCCGCTTCAGAGCGGTCAAACAGTTGAGATTATTACCGCGCCCGGCACGCAGCCTAATCCTTCATGGCTCAGTTTTGTAGTTACGGGAAAAGCGCGAAGCAACATACGTCACTATTTGAAAAATCAAAAAGTCTCCGAATCTGTCGCGCTCGGCAGACGACTGCTTACCAAAGCACTTGCAGGCTTTGGCACAACAATCGACGACTTACCTCCCGCCAACATCGAATCGGTGCTTAAGCAAACACAGCTCGAGTCACTCGATGCACTGCTCGCCGAAATTGGCCTAGGCAATCGCATGTCGTTTATGGTCGCGCAACGCTTAAGCAACAACGAAGAGCTCAGTGCCGTCGATGCTGTGGAAGAGTCTAACCGCCAAGGCTCTATCGACATTCGCGGCTCCGAAGGCATGGTGATGAGCTATGCAAAATGCTGTCATCCGATTCCCGGCGATCCGATCGTTGGACATATCAGCACGGGCCGCGGCATGGTGATTCATACCGAAGACTGTAACAACATCGCTGAGATCATTGACGATCCAGAGAAGTGTGTCTCGGTGCGCTGGGATCCTGACGTTAAGGGTGAGTTCTCTGTTGATCTTCGTGTAGAGCTCGAAAACCAACGCGGTATCATCGCGACCCTTGCGACCACTATTACTGGCTGCGAAGCAAACATCGAACGCATTTCGACCGTCGAACGCGACGCGCGTTTCAGCATCGTTAACCTAAGCTTGAATGTGCGCAATCGTATTCATCTTGCGCGCGTCTTAAAGAAAGTCCGACTTATTCGCTCGGTGCTCAAGGTGACGCGCGTAAAGAGCCGCAAGGTTCGTAAAACTATCAAGAGCATCTTAGGCGCTAACGAATAACTTATTCCGCGTTTTAGCTTGCTCAGAAACACCACCAAGGAAATGATTATGTCGACGTTAGAACCGATTCAAACGGCCGCCGCACCCGCTGCGATTGGCCCCTATTCGCAGGCCATTAAATCGGGTCAGATGGTTTTCCTCTCAGGTCAGATCCCCTTGGTGCCGGAAACGATGGAAGTTGTCGACGGCGGCATCGAAGCGCAGACGCATCAGGTATTTAAAAACCTAATCGCAGTTTGCGCGGCAGCTGGCGGCTCGCTGGCACACGCTGCGAAGCTTACTATTTATTTAACCGATCTCGGCGACTTCGCGGCAGTGAATGCCATCATGGCGGAGTATTTTAGCGAACCTTACCCTGCGCGCGCGACGATTCAGGTCTCGGCGCTGCCGAAGGGAGTCAACGTCGAAATTGATGCGGTGCTTTGTTTATAGCAATCTGCCTCTGATCCCGAGCGAGCCCGACCTATGGTGAAGAGCCTCGATGCAATGTCGCCTGCACGACTCAAAGGTGTGGGGCCTGCGCTGGAAAAAAAGCTCGCCGCTATTGGCATTACTTCGATACAAGACCTTCTCTTCCATCTCCCACTTCGCTATGAAGACCGTACCCGCATCACGCTCACCGCGCGCGCAAGAGTTGGTGAGTACATGCAGTTCGAAGGCGAGGTAACGAGCTGCGAGCTGCAGTTTGGAAAACGCCGAAGTCTGCGCTGCAGTCTAAGGGATTCATCGGGTAGCATAACGCTGCGCTTTTTCCACTTTAGCGCGGCACAGAAAGAGTCGCTTTCCGTCGGCACACAGCTGCGGGTTTATGGCGAGGTAAAGCACGGTCGCGCGGGTTTTGAACTCTTCCATCCAGAATACAAGCCTCTTTCACAAGCAAATCAAGAAGTGGCGGACACGCTCACGCCGATTTATCCCACAACCGAAGGGCTAATGCAGCCGAGGCTTCGAAGTATCATCGGCCAGGCTGTCGACCTCGTCGTGGGACATGAGGCGATCGAAGATTACCTGCCCCGTGAGATTGTCGCCAAATTCAATCTCGCCAGCCTTACCGACGCGATAAAACATATTCATCGCCCACCCGCTGATGCCTTTGGCGGTTGGGATCGCGAGGCACCAAATCCCGGTCGAGATCGTCTTGCCTTCGAAGAGCTGCTCACTCATAGGCTTAGCCTACGTCGCCTGCGAGAGGACGTCTCCGCGCAGGCAGCGCCGCAGTTTGTCGGCGAAAACCAACTCATCCGCGGCTTTCTTTCTATACTGCCATTCGAATTAACCGGCGGCCAGCGCCGCGCATTCGCTGAGATCAGTGAAGACCTTTCTAGACCGACCCCGATGCTGCGCTTGCTGCAAGGTGACGTTGGCTCGGGAAAAACGGTAGTCGCCGCGCTGTCGGCGCTACGCGCAATTGATGCTGGCTATCAAGTGGCGCTGATGGCACCGACCGAAATTCTCGCCGAGCAGCATGCTGTAAATTTTAGGCAATGGTTCGAGCCCTTGGGTATCGAGGTTGGCTGGCACAGCGGCAAACAGAAAGGCAAACCACGCGCCGAGCAGCTCGAGCGCGTTGCGTCGGGCGACTGCCAGATTCTCGTCGGTACTCATGCGCTGTTTCAGGGTGAGGTGAATTATGCAAAGCTCGGGCTCATTATCATCGACGAGCAACATCGCTTCGGCGTGCAACAGCGGCTCGCTCTACGGGACAAAGCCGCGTCGATGCGCATCAATCCGCATCAGCTGGTCATGACTGCTACGCCGATTCCGCGCACGCTTGCGATGAGCGCCTACGCGGATTTAGACAATTCGATTATCGATGAGCTGCCGCCGGGGCGCACGCCGGTTAACACCCTTATCGTTTCCAACGAGCGCAGGGGGGAAGTAATTGAACGCATTGCAGCGGCGTGCGAAAACCAAAGCCAAGCCTATTGGGTCTGTACGCTGATAGACGAGTCAGAGGTGTTGCAATGTCAGGCGGCGGAAGTAACGGCGCAGCAGCTAGCAGACCAGTTGCCGCAGGTGCGCGTCGGCCTCGTCCACGGGCGCATGAAGCCAAGTGAAAAAGCAGAGGTCATGGCGCGTTTCAAAGCGGCCGAAATCGATCTTCTCGTTGCGACAACCGTTATCGAAGTGGGTGTCGATGTGCCTAATTCGAGCCTGATGGTAATCGAGAACCCCGAGCGTCTGGGTCTCGCTCAGCTGCATCAGCTCCGCGGACGGGTGGGACGCGGCTCGATCAAAAGCCACTGTATTTTGCTTTACCAAAGTCCACTTTCACGCAACGGCAAAGAGAGGCTCGGCGTGATGCGCGAAAGTAACGACGGGTTTTATATCGCAGAGAAAGATCTCGAACTGCGCGGCCCCGGGCAGGTCCTCGGTACCGCGCAAACCGGGCTCATGGAATTTAGGATAGCCGATCTTGTTCGCGATGCAGCAATGCTCGACGAGGTTAAAGACGCCGCCGACCATGTACTAAGCCAACACCCACACGTTGTCGACTCGCTGGTCAGGCGTTGGCTGGGTGAGAATATTCATTACGCAAATGTATAGGTGAGGATAAGCCGACCTCGTTCAGGTGGTTTTCGGTTACGCCGATAGCAATTGACAGACAGTCACAACAACAAGAGGAATTTCACGATGGCCCTGTTCAGACTTTACCTTCTCGCAATGCTCATTATTTTGAGCGGCTATACGCTTGTAGTTATCGGTGACTATGGGATCAACCTGTTTGCTGTTTTCTTCGGCGATATGGCTGCGCTAGCCTGGCCTGGCCAGTTCAATTTAGATTTTATGATGATGCTTTCATTCAGTGCGCTGTGGGTGGCATGGCGACACGCATTCTCTGCTAAAGGTCTCGGACTTGCTGTGTTAGCCTTTTTGGGCGGCGCGTTGTTTTTGACGCTTTACCTTTCTGCACTTTGTGCCAAGGGCGCTGATGCACGGAGTATTCTTATCGGCGACCGCGCATAGCCTGGTCAGTCGTTACATGTGAAGCTTGACAGCTTATACTCTCGCTACAACTAGCGACGTGATTTTTAAAATGCAGCAACAAACGCAGCGCGATAAGCCGAGTAAACAGAGGGTGTTAACCGCTTATCTGAAACTCATGCGCGTCGATCGTCCGATTGGAATTTTTCTCCTGTTATGGCCGACCCTTGGCGCGCTTTGGATAGCAAGTGGCGGCTTTCCACAGCTCGATCTGCTTCTCATCTTTTCACTCGGCACCGCGGTAATGCGTTCGGCAGGGTGCTGCATAAACGATTTTGCCGATGCGAAAATCGACGGCAACGTCGCGCGCACGCAAACGCGGCCGCTGGCGACTGGTGAGCTTACACGACGCGATGCGATCGTCGCCTTCGTCGTGCTTTCACTGATCGGGTTTGTTCTTGTGCTCTTTATGAATCGTGAGACGATCCTGTTGTCATTTGGCGCGGTTGCCTTGGTTGCGCTCTATCCGTTTATGAAGCGCATCACAAATCTGCCTCAACTCGTTCTCGGCATCGCGTATTCTTGGGGGATTCTGATGGCGTTTACCGCAGTGGAGAGGCAGATACCGCCCGCGGCTTATCTTCTGTTTATCGCCAACTGCCTATGGACTGTTGCCTACGACACCCAGTACGCGATGGTTGATAGAGAATACGATTTGAAAATTGGCGTGAAGTCTACTGCGATTCTGTTTGGCGACGCCGATCGCGCGATGATCGGTGTGCTGCAAGGGATGGTTCTTATTGCCTGGTGGTTGGCAGGCGCGCAGTTCGAACTCGGCGCCGGATACTATCTCGGCGTCATCGTTGCGGCGCTGCTCTTTGCGTACCATCAAACTCTAATACGAGACCGCTTACCTGAGCCCTGTTTTAAGGCGTTCTTACACAATAACTGGGTAGGCGTGGCGGTTTTCGCAGGCGTGGTAGTTGGGATCTGAGGAGAGAAAAAGAGACCTTTTTCCCTCCTCTAGTGGTTCTAGGCGCCAGTGAAAGCCTGAATGCCTGTCTGCGCACGTCCGAGAATCAACGCATGAATGTCTGACGTCCCTTCGTAGGTGTTTACGACTTCGAGATTTTGCATGTGGCGCATCACCGGATACTCGTCGGAGATACCGTTGCCGCCCAGCATGTCACGCGCGTCGCGCGCTGCAGCGAGCGCCTTCTCGCAAGAGTTTCGCTTGAGTAGCGAGATTAGTGGTACGGCAAGTTTGCCTTGGTCTTTAAGGCGACACGCTTGCAGACAGCCCTGCAAGGCGAGCGAAAGCTCTGTCTGCATAACCGCGAGTTTTTTCTGAATGAGCTGATTGGCTGCAAGTGGTCGACCGAATTGCTTGCGGTCCAGAGTGTACTGGAGGGCCGCATGCCAGCATGTTTCGCCCGCACCGAGTGCGCCCCAAGCAATGCCCAAACGGGCAGAGTTAAGACAGCTAAATGGCCCGTTGAGTCCTCGCGCCTTGGGCAGTTTGTTTTCTGCCGGCACAAAGACCTCGTCCATCACGATCTCACCAGTTACCGAGGCGCGGAGTGCGAGCTTGCCTTCGATCTTAGGCGCGCTTAAGCCTTTCATGCCTTTTTCAAGGATATAGCCACCGATAACGCCATCGTCATCTTTGGCCCAGACGATAAACACGTCGGCGAAGGGCGAGTTACTAATCCAGTTCTTCGCGCCAGTTAGGCTAAAGCCGCCCTCGACGGTGCGTGCGCGCGTCACCATGCTGCTCGGATCAGAACCATGATCTGGCTCGGTGAGGCCGAAGCAACCGATGTATTCACCTGTGGCGAGTTTTGGAAGGTATTTCTGCTTCTGTTCTTCGCTGCCGAACTCGTTGATTGGATGCATCACGAGGCTGGACTGCACGCTCATCATCGAGCGATAGCCCGAATCGACCGCTTCGATTTCTTTTGCGGCGAGGCCGTAGCAGACATAATTAACCCCGGCGCAGCCATAGCCTTCGATCGTTGAGCCGAGAAGACCGAGCGCACCCATTTCGCGGAAGATTTCGGGATCAGTCTGCTCATTGCGATAAGCATCGCGCACGCGCGGCAGTAGTTTTTCTTGCGCATATTGGCGCGCCGTATCGCGCACAAGACGCTCCTCTTCACTGAGCTGTGACTCCATCAGGAACGGATCTTTCCAATCGAATTGCGCGTTGTCCGAACGAACAGACATAGTCTTCTCCTAAATCGGTGTTGCGGTATGGCGGGCGCTAGAAGCGCCGTTAGGTTTAAGTGGCGTGATTCTAGCAAACTACGCTCAATATCCCTAAAGAGGATCGCTAAAGGATTAGCAAGTCGTTGTCATTATTGTGGGCGCGGCGGCGCTAATTTGGCCGCAAATCCACGCCACGCTAGTAATGCTTATTCAACAGCACGTAAAATGCGGCGATGGATGTCTCGCATATACTCGACTCGCTAAACGACGAACAACGCCACGCCGTTGCCAACCCCAGCCAACACCTTCTCGTGCTCGCCGGCGCCGGCAGCGGCAAGACGCGCGTGCTCGTGCATCGCATCGCCTGGCTGTTGGAGGCCGAGCAGGTGTCACCCTTTTCGATTCTCGCCGTAACCTTCACCAACAAAGCGGCACGCGAAATGCGGCACCGCATCGAATCGCTCATGGGGCAATCTTTCGGCGGCATGTGGGTAGGCACGTTCCACGGACTTGCTCACCGATTGCTGCGGTCGCACTGGGAAGAGGCTGGACTGATTCAGGACTTCCAGATTCTCGATAGCGACGATCAGCTGCGTCTCATCAAACGCATCAATCGCGAGCTGCAGATCGACGAAGAGCGCTGGCCCGCAAAACAGTGTCAATGGTATATCAACGGCCAGAAAGACGAAGGCCTGCGTGCAAGTAACATCGACGACTTCGGCGACGAATACACCAAAACCATGTTGCGCATCTACCGCGCCTATGAAATCGCCTGCGACCGCGGTGGCATGATCGACTTCGGCGAGATTCTGCTTCGCTCCCACGAGCTGTGGCTGAAGAATCCGCAGATACTCGATCATTATCAGCGGCGTTTCGCGCATATTCTGGTTGATGAGTTTCAGGACACCAACTCGATACAGTACGCGTGGCTACGAGTGCTCGCGGGTCGCGGCAGTAATCTAATGGTAGTGGGTGACGACGATCAGTCAATTTACGGGTGGCGCGGCGCCAAAATCGAGAACATTCAGCAGTTCAGCAGCGACTTCCCCGGTGCCCAACTCGTCAAACTCGAGCAGAACTATCGCTCGACTAAGAACATACTCGACGCCGCCAACAGCCTAATCACCAATAACGCCGGTCGCCTGGGTAAACAGCTCTGGACCGAGGGAGTGGCAGGCGAGCCAATAAGCTTGTACGAGGCGTTTAACGAACAGGACGAGGCGCGCTTCGTTGTCGATCGACTGCAAGATTGGTTTAACGGCGGCAATCGCCGCGTCGATTCGGCTGTGTTGTATCGCTCCAACGCGCAATCGCGTGAACTCGAAGAGGCGTTGCTGCGAGTCGGTATGCCTTATCGTATTTATGGCGGTCAGCGCTTTTACGAACGTCTCGAAATCAAGAATGCGCTCGCCTATTTACGTCTCATCACCAATCGCTTCGACGACACGGCAGTAGAACGCATCATCAATGTGCCTACGCGCGGCATTGGTGGGCGCACACTCGAGCTCGTGCGTCAGGTGGCGCGGGACCGCAACTGCTCGCTCTGGGAAGCCTCTGTGGCGTCGGTTAATGAGTCTTTACTTACTTCGCGTGCAGCAAATTCTGTTCTGGCTTTCCTCGAACTTATCGATGGACTCGACGAGCGCTGCCGCGATCTCGAGCTGCATGCCAAAGCCGATCTGATTATAAAAACCACGGGGCTAATACCACACCACGAAAAAGAAGGTGGAGAGAAAGCACGTGCGCGCATCGAAAACCTCGAGGAGTTGGTCAACGCCGCGGGTAATTTCGACGTAACCGACGCCGACGAAGATTTCGACAGTACCTCCACCGCATTTCTCGCCGCCTTTTTAGACCAAGCCGCCCTCGACGCCGGCGAGGGTCAGGCCGCCGCTGACGAAGACGCCGTGCAGCTCATGACGCTTCATTCTGCGAAAGGTTTGGAGTTCGATCTAGTCTTCTTAGTGGGCATGGAAGAGGGACTGTTCCCACACAAGATGTCGATGGACGACCTGTCCGGACTCGAAGAAGAACGCAGGCTTGCCTACGTGGGTATTACCCGCGCCAAACACAAACTCTATCTGAGCCATGCAGAGTCACGCAGGCTTCACGGTGAGATTAACCTGTGCCGCCCCTCACGTTTCGTGCGAGAAATCCCAAAATCGCTAATCGAAGAGGTTCGCCTTAAATCGGCCATTAGTCGACCATCTGTTGGCGGCGCGCACCTCGGACGCTCTAACCCGAGCGGTAATCTCGACGGCAGCGTCGAGGTGCCACAGACAAGCCTTTCCCTGGGCCAGCGGGTGATCCATGGCAAGTTCGGCGAGGGTGTGGTGCTGAACTATGAAGGGCAGGGCACAAGCGCGCGCGTGCAGGTCAACTTCGATTCGGCGGGCAGCAAATGGTTGGTGCTCTCCTATGCAAAACTCGAGGTGCTTGCATAACACCCTTGCCGCGAGCTCCAGCCTACTTTAATTGCGACTTTACGATTCTGCCAAATAGTGTAACTTGGGCGCTCTTTCGAACTCACATCGGACTGTTTCAATGCGTTTAGGTTTCTCACATCGTTCGCTGGCGGCGACCGCTCTCTGTCTCCTCCTCTCGAGCTGTGGCAACGAGCCCACCTCTGTTAACTCTGCTGCGGCAGCCGAAACAACGCCACAGCAAACTTACCAATGGAAGTTAATTACCTCGTGGCCTAAAAACCTACCGGCCCTTGGCACGACGCCCGAATTCTTCGCCAAAATAGTCGATGAGATGAGCGGCGGCCGCATGAAAATCCGTGTGTTCGGTGCAAACGAGCTCGTCGGCGGTTTAGAGGTTTTCGACGCCGTGTCATCGGGCGTTGCCGAAATCGGTCACTCGGGCGCCTATTACTGGCAGGGCAAGATCGCCGGCACGCCTTTTTTCTCGACTATTCCGTTTGGGCTAACCGGCGTCGAGATGAATGCGTGGCTCGACTACGGCGGCGGCAAGGAGCTTTGGCGAGAGATTTACGAGCCGTTTAATTTATACCCTACGCGCGGCGGTAACTCCGGCACACAAATGTTTGGCTGGTTTAACAAAGAGATAAATTCGCTAGAAGATATTAAGGGACTCAAGATGCGCATCCCCGGCCTCGGGGGCGAGGTGTTCAGCCGCGCGGGCGGCCTGCCCGTGACCATGCAGGTGAGCGACGTGTTTACTGCTATGCAAACCGGTGCGCTCGATGCGACCGAATTTGTTGGCCCGTATAACGACCTGTCGGCGGGTTATCACACGATAGCAAGCTATTACTATTACCCTGGATGGCATGAGCCCGGCTCGACGATCGAGCTGGTCTTTAACAAAGAGAAGCTGGACGCCCTGCCCAGTGATCTACGCGCAATCGTACTCAACGCGGCCGAAGTAATGAATCAAAAACTGTATGACGAGTACACCGCGCTCAACAACAAGGCGCTGCAAACCTTGATAAACGAGCATGGCGTACAGCTGCGCGAACTGCCCAAGGACGTGCTCGATGAGTTCCGCCGCCTATCGGCTGAAGTCGTCGCAGAACTCGCCGACACCGATGAGACTACCCGCAGAATTTATGAGTCTTATTCGTCTTTTCAACGTGGCGTCGAAAACTATCACGCCATTTCTGAAGAGGCATACATCGATGCGCGACGTGACCAAGACTAGCAAAACTCAGTTATGAGGCGGCAGCTCCCGTGGCTTGCCGTCGTCATCGATAGCCACGAACACAAACAAGCCATCACCGACCTTGCTTACGCCTTTGGTTAAGTCGAACGGCGTCGTCCACACCTCTACCGCAATATCGAGCGATGTGCGGCCACGACGCACAACCTGTGTGTAACAGCTTACGACGTCGCCCACGCCCACCGGTTTTATAAAATTAACTTCTTTGATTGCGACGGTGACAGAGCGGCCTTGGCATTCGCGCTTGCTGCTTATGCCCGCCGCAATGTCCATCTGCGAAACGAGCCAGCCGCCGAAAATATCGCCGTTGGCGTTGGTGTCTTTGGGCATCGAAAAAGTCTGAAGCGCTAGTGTGCCTTGAGGCTCGGCCGAATCGATTACTGCGTTGTCGGTCATGCTGTTTGTCCTACGTTAATTCTAGTTGCGTTAGAGCTGTAAGTTTTTGTGTGAATGCTGTGTAAGGGTGTTTGAGAGTTAAGTGAGAGCTGCAATTGAGCTGCCTCTGTTTTTTCTAGCCGTGTGTCAGCTCTTCAGTAAGTTAGGCAGCCACGTCACGATTCCCGGTTGCAGCGCGAGCAATAACAGCAGCGCCAACTGCAACAACACAAAGGGAATTACTCCGCGGTAAATATCCTGTGTACGAACCTCGGGTGGCGCCACACTGCGCAGGTAGAAAAGCGAAAAACCAAAGGGCGGCGTGAGGAATGACGTCTGCAAGTTAACCGCGATCATGATACCAAGCCAGATGGGATCGAGGCCCATGCTCAGCAATATCGGACCCACCAAGGGCACGACCATAAACGTGATTTCGATAAAATCGAGAATAAAACCAAGCAGAAAAATCAGCAGCATGACCACGAGCATCGCCGAGAACGCCCCGCCCGGAAGGGTCAGCAAGACCTCTTCGATTAGCACATCACCACCAAAGCCGCGGAACACCGACGAGAATATCGCCGCACCAACCAAAATAAGATAAACCATGGAAGTCACGCGTAGCGTTTCAAGGCTTACCTCGTGCAGTACTCTCAAACTTAGCGCCCGCTTCATAAGAGCAAGAACCAGCGCACCAAGTGCGCCGACACTCGCCGCCTCGGTCGGCGTCGCGACGCCCATAAGAATCGAGCCGAGCACCGCGACCATGAGAAAAACAGGCGGCAGGAGGCCTTTGAAAAGCGCGATCGCAAGGCTTGCGTTGTCGCTGCGCAAAGCAGCTACGTCTTTCTCACCTAACGGCGGCGCAGCCTGCGGACGAACGATGGCGGTGACTAACACATAGGCCAAATAACTCGTTACCAGCAGCAAACCCGGGACGATCGCTCCGGCGAAGAGGTCTCCGATCGACACAAAATCCGGAGCGAAAACGCCGCTGTTTAGCTGCGACTGTTGGTAGGCATTCGAGATGACTTCACCCAGCAGCACGAGGCAAATCGACGGCGGGATGATTTGACCCAGCGTGCCGGTCGCGCACAGCGTGCCCGCGGCAAGGCTTGGTTTATAGCCCGCTTTGAGCATAGTAGGCAGCGAGAGTATGCCCATGGTGACAACCGTTGCACCAACGATGCCCGTGCTGGCAGCGAGCAGCATGCCCACTAATACCACCGACAAACCAAGCCCACCGGGTAAGCGAGCGAACACTATCGCCATGTTTTGAAGCAGATCGTCGGCCACACGGCTCTTCTCGAGCATTGTGCCCATAAACACAAACAGCGGCACCGCGAGAAGGTTTTGATTCGTTAGGATGCCGTAGAGCCGACTCGGAATGAGGTTGAGATAGATGCCGTCGAAAACCCCCAACACCATGCCCAAACCGGCAAAGCCCAAGGAAACGCCAGTAAGGGTTAGCGCCACGGGATAGCCAAGCATAAGCGCGCCGCAGATCGCCGCAAAAAACAGCAGGGGGATAAGCTCAATCACAGATGCGTCTCCGCCGCGTCCGAAACTTGAAGAGCAGACTCGTTCGACGCGAAAAAGGCACTCAGAGATTTAAGGAGTTCCGCCACGCCCTGCACTGCGAGCAAGACTGGCAGCACGATAATGAGTGTTTTAAGCAGATACACAAACGGCAGCCCACTCGCCTCAGGGGACCCCTCACGAATACGCCAAGCCACGGCAACATAGTCCCAACTAATCCAGGCAATAAAAAAAGCGGCGGGGAGAAGGAAAAATAGCGCACCAAAACTGTCGACTAGAGCGCGACCGCGGGGACTAAAGCGGGAATAAAACACATCGACGCGCACATGGCCCTGCGCTTTGAGCGTATAGCCTGCGCCAAGCACGAAAAGTGTACCGTTGATGTACATAACTGATTCTTGCAGCGCAATCGAACCAAGCTGAAAGCCGTAACGCAGCACTACAATCACGCCAACCACCAGTACGAGCACAAAACTCAGCCAGGCAACAGCGCGGCCAAGCTTCTCGGCAACGTTGTCGATAGCGGCGGCTACACGGTAAGTGAACGTCGATGCTCGGCTCTTCGCAATTGAGCTTTGTGCTGCAGACGGCTGATCTTCGATTGGTGATGGATTGTTAGGCATCTGCCTAGTATCTCATAAGCACGTTGTGGAGGGGATTGGCGAGTGCACGCAAATTCATAGCATCATCACACGTCCAAGCTGATAGCTGAGCAACACCACGGCGAACACCAGTGTGCAGAGCGCCATACCGAGCAGCCAGAATAGTCCTCGCCTCAGGCGCGAGCCAAGCCAGCTAATGAGTCCGTCTCCGAGCCCTGTCTTCTCAGGAACAGAACGAAACAGCGCAGTAACAGCGTACAGGAGTAGGGCCCAAAAGAAGACGAGTAAGCCTGCGATCGCGGGGCCGTCTCGCTCGAGACTCCCGACCTGCGGGATGCGCCAACCCAAAACGGCCAATGCGCACAGCGCAGCGAGCAGCAACAAGAGCCGATATCGGTGTAAATGGCTAGCAATTCGCGAGAGTCGCTCTATCATAGGCATCTCACATTAATTTATCGTCAAAAGCATACACCAATGGCCTGTGACTGACGATCCAACCCGCGCGAGCATGACCGCATGACCGATCGCATCCACAAAGTAGAATTACCCTTCGTTGCCGGATTCAACGCCGATGATCACCCTGTTTTCGAGTCCCTTGAAGTCGAGCTATTAAGCGCTGACAACGACGAAGTTAGACTGCTTCGCTCGCCCCTTTTTACGCGAAATCTTGCCGCTGGCGACAAACTCAACGTCGTCAACGCGGCGACTGCCGAATATGAACTTATCGAGCGCAGCGGCAATCTTAGTATTCGAGTACTGCGTAAGGAGGAAATAGACCCGGTAGAGCAGATGCTGACACCCAAGATTGAGAAGCTCGGCGGTGTGCTCGATCATAGCAATCCGCGCGCGTTGGTTTATACAATTCACGTGTCGATCGGCTTTAACGCGATCGAAGCGCTACTTAACGAGGCCTGCGCGCAGTTTCCAGGTACACTGTGGAATTACGGAAACGTGTACGATCCAGAAGACGGCACAACGCCGATGGAATGGTGGATAGACCTAGACGAGAAGTAGCCAGACCCTGATAGACGCATTGTTTGCATAGGCCACGGTTCCGGTTTAGCTTAGCGAGCTGATTTCTAGAAGAAAGTAAGAGTAGTTATTATGTTAATTGTTGTCTCCCCCGCAAAGTCATTAGACTTTGAAAGCCCCGCGAAAACAAAGAAATTTACCACGCCGAGCTTTCTTAAAGAGTCCCAGGCACTTATCAAAGATCTGCGCAAACTTAGTCCCGATGATATTTCGGCACTGATGGGGGTCAGCGTAAAGCTAGGCGAGCTGAACCACACGCGCTTTGCCAACTGGCATACTCCCTTCGATCTCGATAACGCTAAGCAAGCGCTTTTCGCGTTCACGGGCGACGTGTATGTAGGGCTCGACGCCGCCAGTTTCTCTGCGGCGGATATCACCTTTGCACAGAATCACCTGCGCATCCTTTCGGGATTGTATGGCGTGCTAAAACCTCTCGATCTCATGCAGCCTTATAGACTCGAAATGGGCCGAAAATTCGCAAGCGGTAAGGCAAACACACTTTATGAGTTCTGGGGCGAGCGTCTCACTCAGTTTCTTAACGACGAGCTCACAACGCATAAGGGTAAGAGCAAAGTTGTTGTAAACCTGGCGTCAAACGAATACTTCAATTCATTAAAGCCTGCTCTGCTCGATGCAGAGGTGGTAACACCCGTGTTCAAAGATTTTTCGTCGGGTAAATACAAGATAGTCAGTTTCTTCGCGAAAAAAGCGCGCGGCGAAATGGCAGCCTACATCATTAAGAATCGCCTAAAAGATCCCGAAGCACTGCTGGCCTTTGATGTTAACGGCTATCGCTACAGCGCCGAAGAATCAAAACCAAACATGCCCGTTTTTCTTCGTAAACAGTGAGGCCACCGATGTCGCAGCCCAACGACCTGCCCTTCAGCCAAAGCTGCGAGAATAACAAGCAGCCGATTCTTACCCAGCTCGAAAAGCTGCTAGCACATGCCAAACACGTGCTCGAGGTCGCCGGCGGGACAGGTCAGCATGCGGCGTATTTTGCCGAGGCTTTACCGCAACTACGATGGCAGACAAGTGATATTCCAAGCGCGCTGGCAGGGCTCAATAGCCGTATCACACAGTCAAACCTAGAAAACTTGCCCGCAGCCTTGGCGCTCGATGTCGATCATCAGAGCTGGCTGCTCGGCACGTGGCCCACAACGCCTGCCCCGCTCGCAGACCCGACCCTTGGCGACAACGCTTTAAGGGCTGGCGAACAGTTTGAAAAAGCACTTTACGATACGCTGGGCAAGAACGCCGCAATCAAAGCTGGCCCTTTCGATGCGCTTTTTAGCGCAAACAGCCTCCATATTATGAGCGAAGGTTCGGTGACCAATTTTTTCCTAGGTGCGGGAAAGCTGCTCGCCGAAGACGCTTTGTTAATTGTTTATGGCCCTTTCAATTACGGCGGCAAATTTACCTCACCAAGTAACGAAGAATTTGATGCCTGGCTCAAAGAGCGCAATTCCGTGAGCGGCATTCGCAACTTCGAGGCAGTCTGCTCAATTGCCGACATTGCCAATTTTGAGTTCGAACAGGATATCGACATGCCTGCCAACAACCGGCTACTCGTCTGGCGGAAACGCGCCGCTGAGTAAATGGGGATAGAAATCGAGTCTCAATCCCGATATTCCTCGACCAGTGCGAGTCGCTCAGCAGTGAGCGGATGCGACGCAAAATATTTCAGCAGCTTTTGTTGCCGACGCGCCGTTCGCGTAGTTGGTTCGTCAGCGTCTTCGTCGAGCGCGATTCGGCTTAGGGAGTCTTCGAGCTTATTCATAATCGCACTGAAATTATCAACGCTGAGGCCTCTATCCTTGAGGCTTTGCAGAGCGTACCTATCGGCTTCGATTTCAAAGCCTCGCGAATAGCTCATATCCAAATAGAACGTCGGTAATGCGATAAGAGTGTCGATTGTTTCAACATTGCCGCTCATCACAATAAGCCCAAGCGACACAAAGGAAGACTGCAGAACTCTTCGGAGCAGATGCCGATTCTGGAGGTGGCCGATTTCGTGATAGAGGATGGCAAGCAGTTCGTTGTCGTTAGCACAGAGTTCGACAATGTCATCGGTGATGACAATCGTCCCGTCGGGTAGCGCCATTGCATTGGGTCCAATACCAGTGCGTAGCTCGACCGCGTAACTGGTGATGCCGGCTCCCTCAATTGCGTCGGAAGCGAGCGCGAGAACGCGGGCCTGCTCCTCGCTCGAAAGTTCACTGGGTGACAGATAGAGAGAGTCGAGCAGTTCGAGAGTGCCTTCGCTCATTGAGTTTTGCACAGGCTGCGGCACGGCGTAGGCGATGCGTTTTGCAGCGATCGGGATTCCATAAACAATCATGAGCGCCGCGATAGCGATAATCGCGACAAAACTGGCAGCTACGGCACCTAGATTGCTCTCGAGTCTATAGAGCCAATTCCGGCTGAATCCACGTGTTGCGCTGCCGGCTGACGCCCGTGTTAGTGCGCATGCGCGTTCGGCCAACGCGTCGATCGACTCATTGTCCTGCGTCACGAATACTGCGCCATTACCGAGAGTTAACCGACGCCTGGTGTTTGCCAGCCGCGGCGGTATTTTTATGTCGATGAGCAGGGAAGAGAAAAGGGTCTTCTGCTCGGGCGGTTGTTCGAGTGCCACGGGCCCTTCTTCGATGCAGGTTATCATTTGCGATACTGTCACCCTGCCCGAACGCGCATCAAAATAAAGGACAGCCTGAATACTTTCCGAGCTTTGGCCCGTATAAAACATGCCCTCAATAGCTGCCGTGCGACTGTCTGCCATTGTTAAATTCCAATTCCTAGATCGAAATCGAATGCAGTGCCTACCTCTTGACCAAGCGCCGACACTTTTTGCGTTTCACTGGCGACGAAATCGTCGAGGCTACCCTTCGCCTTGAGTGTGACATTCTCAGCCAAATACTTTGTTAGACGAACCTTTGCGAATGGAAAAAATAACCCTAGCGTGACGACGGTGAGCATTATATTGCTGAACCAGACCCATACGAAGCCGAACCCAGTATAGGTAGAATCAAAGCTATGCTCGCGCAACGTAGTACGTCGATAGACTAAATTCATGTACTTGGGCTGTATGAAAAAGAATCCACCGTAGATAAGAACGATAAATACTGTAGTACCAAGAAAAGAGGCCCCGACTGTAAGTGCTAGCGCTAGCTGCAAAATAGCAGCGACATAGATCCCAATATACAACAGAAGCAGTTTTCCATAGTCAGAGTAGGTGCCGGTGAAAACAAACTTTTCGGTTCCATAGCGACTGTTGTTGAGAATGAAGCGCTTCAATTTAACCTGTGCGAGCGGGAACAAGATGCCGAGCGTGAATAGACTGAAAAGCGGCCACACCAAGATTGACATATACGCTTCTCTCAAGCCACCCTGAAAACTGAAACGAATGTTCCTATACGATGTCATTCGTCGAGAAAACCTAAGTGACAGCAAGATGAATGATGGCATAACGAGGATCAACACGAACACGGCAATGCCACCGATAAGGGGAGAAAGCGCAGAGCTTAACGAGTACAAAACGACGGCGATAAGTGCGATTATTCTGCCTTTGAGTATTTGCATAGGCTCAGCGTGATACTCGAAACCCTCGCCAGCGAGTTTTACGTTTGCATAAAAATAGCGCCGCGTCCTTACGGTTGCCCAGGCGGAGTAGATGCCGAGAGTGATAATTGAAAGCAAAACGTTAACCATCCAGATACGAAAATATTCGCCTCCTTTGCCCTCGAACTCGAACGAGTGGTCTATTATTGGCGAGGCTGATTGGTGTAACTCTGGCATTGTCGGGTTAATTTCGGTCACGGTGTTTCCCTTTTTTCTTTTATTTTTATTCTGCTTCTCAGTCTGTTGTAACCCTGCGTTTTCGCGCGCTGCGAACAAGCTTTAGATAGGCCTTAAGCATAGACTATGCTCAACGGGATGGCATTTTTAAAGAAGCTTTGGTACAAGTTACCAGCAATCTCCTCCATAAACCGGAATAACTAGCTATGAGACTTTTTCTGGAATTAAAAAAAGCGGCCGCTTTTTGGTTCTCTTCATCGCCATCAGTGACAGCGCTGACAGTGTTAGCCATTCTTGGCGCGCCCGCCGCGACTGCAGCCGAAGCGTCGGAGCGTATCGGGGATTTCTCGCTCCTCGATGCCGAGGGCTATTTCCATCAGATGAGTTGGTATGACGACCATAAGGCTGTGGTGTTACTCAGCTACGCCGAAGACGACAAGAGTTTGTCGTCTTTGCTCGACGCCTACGCCCAACTTCGCGATAGCGCCGGTGAATCATTCGCGTTTTTCCTCATTGACTCGCAGGCCAAGCACAACAGGGATGACATAGCCGATGGCATGCGTGAAAAGGATTTTGACATTCCCGTTTTGATGGACGACACCCAGCTTGTTGGCGAGGCGTTGGGGCTCACCGAAAGCGGCGAAGTGTTGGTTTTTGATCCGAAACGGTTTTCGATTATCGCGCGAGGTACCGGCAGTCAGGTCTTAGGCGGTGTTCGCCAACTGCTCGCCCAACTAGACAACGGCCAAGACATCACCGCAGCGATAGCGGCAGTCAATGCAGCCTCTCAGCGACAAGGCGTCGAAATACGCTACGCGGCCCGCGAAGCGCACACTGCAGCAACACCATCCTATGTAAATGACATCGCGCCTATCATTGCCGAGAACTGTGCCAGCTGCCACCGGGAAGGGGGCATCGCGCCGTTTGCGATGGACAGTCACACGATGGTGTTGGGATGGTCGCCGATGATTCGCGAAGTGTTGCTCACAAAACGCATGCCACCTGGACAGATCGATTCGCATATCGGTGAGTTTATTAACGACATGGTGTTGGCAGAGAGTGACACGCAGAAGCTTATCCATTGGATAGGTGCGGGCGCCCCCTACGACGGCGGGACCGCAGAGAACGACCCGCTAGCGCATCTCACGTGGCCAACGTCAGAGTGGGCGTTTGGCGAACCGGACTACATCATTGAGATACCGCCACAGGAAGTCCCTGCGACCGGTATCCTTGACTACTACAACGCACTCGTCGAGATTGATATTGAGGAGGACCGCTGGGTTCGTGCTAGTCAATACATTCCGGGAGACCGAACGGTTCTTCACCATACTCTGCACAGCATAATCCCCCCGGGCGCCACAACCGGCGGCTCACTGCTTGGCGGTGACCCCGACCGCCCTGGCATTGCTCCCTACATTCCGGGTCAGGCGCCGCGCGAAGAGCCACCTAATACAGGTGGACTACTGCAGGCTGGGTCTAAAATTGCCATGCAGATGCACTTCACTACTACGGGGAAAGCCACGGTCGACGAAAGCCGCATAGGTGTATGGTTTTATCCGAAGGGCTTCGTGCCAGAAGAGAGAATGAGCGGCGAATGTGCTTGTCACTTCACTCCGACGTGGGTGAACATTCCTCCGTTCGATCCCGACTACGAAATGCAGCAGACGATTACTATCGACGAGGATTCTCGCCTGTATTCGTTAACGCCACATATGCACTTCCGCGGAAAGCGTATGCGCTTTTACGCGACTTATCCCGATGGCACGAAAGAAGAGTTAATCAATATCGCCAACTACAATTACAACTGGCAGCTCGCTTACACGCTCGTCGAGCCAAAGTTTATGCCCGCCGGCACACAGATCACCGCGGTTGGCGCGTTTGATAATTCTGCCCAAAACATAATGAATCCGGATCCATCACGCTCCGTTCCTTGGGGCCTGCAAAGCATGGACGAAATGTTTTTCGGCGCGGCGGACTGGAAAGTCATTAACACTGATCGTGGTGCTGACTAATCCTTTTTTGGCTCTCAGCACGGCAGGCCTGCCCGCCTAGCCCTTCTAGCCCTCCTCTGAGTGTTTCTCACGCTCAGAGAGGCAAGCAGGTCGTATGCTTGAGGGTCTCCATTACAAAACTCGAACTCACATCGTAGATATCAGCTTTGATGAGCTGTTTGTACAAGCGGTCGTAGTCGGGCATGTCCGCGACAACGGCTTTGATGAGATAGTCGAGATCGCCGCTCATACGGTATACCTCGAGCACACCGGGTATGAGCTCGGTGGCACGCTGAAAGGTAGCCGCCCACTCGTCGTTGTGCTGATTTGTCCTCACCGAGATATAAACGGTGAGCGATAGGTTTAGCGCATTCGCATCAAGCAGCGCCACCCGCTGCTTGATGACCCCCTGACTCTCAAGCTTTTGCAACCTGCGCCAACACGCCGATTTCGACATACCTACTGTGTCCGCGAGTTCTCCTACCGACTGCGAAGAATCCTTCTGAATAATCGATAATAGGACAATATCTTGTCTATCTAGCTGCATGGTGAGAATCCTGCGTAGTGGAAATGGCCTCCGGCATGCCTGTCGGCGCCGAGCAAGCACTGCTGCCTGTGGTAGGTATTCAGTTCAATTATTTTCACTATTTCGAAACATCTTCTCGTTTTAAAGAAATTATTAAAAAACTGTCTCGATTTTATACTATAAATTGAATTAATAGGCACAATGTTTATTTCAACACTCGCTATACTTGCGTTTGCGGTTATTTAGGCAGGAGTAAAACGGCGTGGAATTAGTAAAGCGAATTCGACAGTCACTGATTGGCGAGGGCCAGTGCATTCCTACAAGTTTCGGAGTGAAGCCGCTGATCTACGCCGACTACACCGCGTCAGGACGTGCTCTGACCTTCATCGAGGACGCCATTCGCGAAAAGGTGCTGCCTTTCTACGCCAACACGCATACCGAGACCTCGTTCACGGGCGCCCAAAGCACTGCCTACCGTGAACAGGCGCGCAGCATCATTCGACGCGCAGTCAATGGCAACGACGACGATCAGATTATTTTCTGTGGCTCAGGCGCCACCGCTGCAATTAACAAGCTTATCGATATTATGGGTCTGCGCGAGCAGGGCACTGCGAGCCTAAACGCCAGACCGGTGGTATTTATTGGCCCCTACGAACACCACAGCAATGAGCTGCCTTGGCGTGAGTCTTGCGCCGAGGTCGTGGTCATCCCTCTCACGTCGGACGGGCTTATTGACTGCGACAGGCTCGAGGCCGAGCTTGTTCGCTTCGCCTCTCGTCCGGTTAAGATTGGTAGTTTTTCGGCCGCGTCTAATGTCACCGGTGTGAAAACTGATACTCACCGAGTTGCGAGTCTGCTTCATGCCTACGGTGCTGTCTCACTTTGGGACTATGCGGCCGCCTCACCTTATGTGGCGATCGACATGAATCCCAGCGACGACGTGTCGGCAGCAAAAGACGCTGTTTTTATCTCTCCGCATAAGCTCGTTGGCGGCCCCGGCACGCCAGGCATTCTTGTCGTTAAGCGTCACCTTTTAACCAATGCGGTACCCGCGATGCCCGGAGGCGGAACCGTGCTGTATGTAAACCCGAAGGATCATACCTTTATCTCCGATCCTCAGCGACGCGAGGAAGGCGGCACGCCAGCGATAGTCGAGGCAATTCGGGCAGGGTTAGTCTTTAAGCTACAGCAAGACGTAGGCGTAACCACAATCGAGGCAAAAGAAAAAGATTTTCGCACCCGCGCGCTCGCGCGCTGGCGTGATAACCCCGCCATCGAAGTGCTCGGCAACACAGACAATGACTCGCTGGCAATTTTCTCCCTGCGGCTGAAATGCGACACCGCCACTGGCCGACGCGATCTACACTATGGCTTCGTGGTTGCACTGCTCAATGACCTGTTTGGAATTCAGGCGCGGGGCGGCTGCTCCTGCGCCGGTCCCTATGGTCACGACCTCTTGAACATGGACATGCGCACCAGCCGCGCGATAGAGAAAGAGATCAAGAAAGGCCATATGGTGCTGCGTCCGGGGTGGGTAAGGCTTAACTTCAACTATTTTATCGACGAGTCGACTTTCGCGTATCTTCTTAGCGCTATCGAACTGATCGCCGACTATGGTGCCCGCCTTTTACCTTTCTATGAGTTCGATTCGTCCTCGGCAACGTGGCGTTATCAGGGCAGAGAAATGCAGTTGGGCACGGCGCTTGACGACTTTGACTTTTTGACCGATCGCTCAATCGCTTCCTCAGCAGAGACCGGCAGCGACACAAGGCCGGTATTTGAGCCTAGCCGCGATCTTCCACGCTTTTTGACTCAGGCGCGAGACGAACTCACCCGCGAGCATAGAGCCGGGACCCGCTATTCGGTTTCGTTACCTGCAAGCGTTGAGGCGCTGCGGTGGTTTGCCTTACCCCAGGAGATTACAGACGCTGGGTCGTCCATGTCACGCGTAGCCGGTTAGCTGGCCCGCTCCTTTGGGCAAGCTAGGATTGGCGAAAGGGCAGGAGTGTCGCCGCGTCGGCAATGTAATTCTCGATATGCGGCCTTTCTTGTTCTACGAAGTTTGCGACCGCCGCCGCGAAGCCCTCATGGGCTAGCCAATGCAGTGAATAGGTAGACTTCGGTTCGAAGCCGCGCTGAATTTTATGCTCCCCCTGTGCGCCAGAATCGAAGCTGCCCAGCCCGTGTTCAATGCAGTAATCTTGGCCCTGGTAGTAGCACGTCTCAAAATGCAGGAGGGGCTGATCGCTGGTACTGCCCCAGTAGCGACCAAAAAGCTGAGAATGATTTTTAAAAAACAGGGCTGCCGCACAGACCTCGTCGGCTGCTTTACCACCGTCTAGACTCGGCGGCCTTAACGCTTCGATAAGCAAAATCTGTTCGGGCATGGTTTCTCCCAGACGCTCGAAGAACCGCTGGCTTAAATAGCCCTGCTGACCGCGCACGAGGTAGGTGCGATGGTAGAACAGGCTAAAATCGGCCCATTGCTGCGAACTAATTGCAGCGCCCTCTGTGCGTCTAAACCGAAACCCTGCGGCCGCCGTCGCCTCTCTCTCTTTACGGATAGACTTGCGTTTGCGCGAGGTCATGGTCGCTAGAAAAGCATCGAAGTCTTTGTAGTCGCGGTTATGCCAATGAAACTGGCTGCCCATGCGTTCGACCAATTTGGTCGATGCGAAGGCTGCGCGCTCGGCGGGGTTAGGAAACAGCAGATGATAAGACGAGGCGTCCACTCGCTGCGCCTCAGCTTCCAAAGCCTGGACAAGCCCCTCAGCGACGCTATTAAGAAGAGTGGGGTCATTGAGCAGTATCCGCGAACCCTCGCTTGGCGTGAACGGCACTGCGGTAAGTAGCTTAGGATAGTAGCTTAGACCGTTTCCCTGATAGGCGTTTGCCCAAGACCAGTCGAATACATATTCGCCGTAGGAGTTAGTCTTGAGATAAACCGGTACTACGGCAACGAGTACGCCGGTTTCGGCTACTCTCACCGCCGCATGATGTGGCTGCCAGCCAGTCGCAGCGGTTGTGCAGCCGGTCGATTCTAGCGCATGCAGAAATTCGTAACGCGTAAAGGGATTTTGAATACCGGCACAGCTATTCCAAGCCTTACGGCCGATGTCCTCTATCGAATTCACAAAAGTATAGCTGTAGGGATTCACAGAAGACGACTCATTTGACGAGGTTCACTTGAAAGAGTGGCGCGCGCCTGCGCGGCGAAGGTTACAGTGAGTTTACCACCCGCCTATTCCTGATGCAGTGCCGTACCGAATTAGGTAGCATCGGGTAATCACTAAGGAGATAGCAGTGCGCTCACCCAACCTCATACGCCGTCTTACCGACGCCAGATCGACGCTCAGCAAATCTGAGACCAAGGTCGCAAGCTATGTTCTCGACAACGCACACGAGGTGATTAAGATGCGAATCGCCGACCTTGCGCGAGGCTCCAAAGTTAGCGAGCCGACGGTGATTCGGTTCTGCCGGGCGATTGGCTTCGATGGCTTTCAGTCATTCAAACTCAATCTCGCACAGCATTTAGGTCGTGGCGGTGTCTACTCGCAATTTGCGGTTGACGACAGCGACACAGTCGAAGACCTGCGCAACAAAGTCTTCGATACGACAATCGGTACATTACTCACCGTGAGGGACGAACTCGACCCCATCGCACTCGAACGCTCAATCAACGCAATCACCCGCGCCAACCGCGTCGAATTCTATGGATTCGGCGCCTCGGGCTCGGTTGCCGCCGACGCGCAGCATAAGTTCTTTCGACTTCAGATGTCTTCAGCTGCCTATACCGATCCCCATATTCAGCATATGTCGGCGATTTCCCTTGGCCGTGACGATGTGGTGGTGGCGATTTCGCAATCCGGACAAACAACGGCGCTTTTGCAAAGCGTGCGTCTTGCCAGGCAGGCGGGCGCAACGGTAATCGGCCTCGCGCCACGCGATACGGCACTAAGCCAAGAGTGCACTATCCCAATCTACGTCAATGGCGAGGAAGACCACGAAACGTTTGCGCCTGTTTCCTCACGCATTGCGCATCTCGTCGTAATCGACGTTATAGCAACCGGCGTTGCACTCAAACGTAAGCCGGTGCTCAAAGACCATCTCCAAAAGCTCGATACTAGTCAGCGCATCTTGCGCAAGGGGCGAGTTCTCCGCTCGAAAGTAGGAGGGAGTTAAGCACTCCTCATTGCTACAGTTGTAAAAAATTAGTATCAACTCGGCCGCTTACTTTTCCACCCGCTTTCTATATTCACTAAACGAGTAGAGATGCAGACGTTGCTCGGCCGTTCCGTAGTTGATCCATGACATAGACAGCGACCACACAGTGTGGCAACTTTCGCTCTACTTTCGTTTTCTACCGTAAGCGACGATCTATGGGGATGAAAAATTGTTTTTAGTCAAAAGGAGTTTACTGCAAGCCACGGTCGTGGCGGCGCTGATCGGCCTCGCGGGTCTTGGCATTGTGAGACTCGAATTCATACAAGATTGGGCTTTTCTTAGAATTCTTGCCGCATCTACGCCGAATACTGATGCGCCTGATGAGCCAGATGCGCTCAGCGCCTCGGTTTGCGGCTCACGCTCGCCGATTCCTGATCCCTCGCGCGCAGAAGCCTGTGTGTTGGTGCAAGCGGGTGAAAGACTTTTTGTGGTCGATGTAGGTGACGGCAGCGTCGCTCGTCTCCGCCAGTGGGCGACACCGTTTAATCGAATCGAAGCGGTGATGCTTACACACCTTCATTCGGATCATATTTCTGACCTAGCAGATATGCATCTCGCCACGTGGGTTCTGCAAGACAGGCGCGCTAAGTTGCCTGTCTACGGTCCCGCCGGCGTCGAGCAGGTGACCGCGGGTTTCGAGCTGGCTTACGGCATCGATTATGGTCTGCGCAACGCGCATCATGGCGATTCACTCGCGCCGCTTGATGTCGCCGGTTTTGATCCAAGGCCAATCGATAATAACGCACTGGAAATACTCAACGAGGGCGATTTAAAGGTCAGTGCGTTTCTAGTCGATCACCCGCCTATCGTTCCAGCCTATGGCTATCGGTTTGATTATAAAGGTCGGTCCCTTGTGATCAGTGGCGATACCAAAAAGAGTCAGGCGATGATCGATAATAGCCGCGGGGTAGACGTGTTGTTTCATGAGGCGCAGTCGAACGAATTACTCAACATCATGATTGACGCGTCGAGGGCGAATTCAGCGGACAACCGCGCACAGCTTTTCGAGGACATTCAGACCTACCATACGACACCGATCGAAGCAGCAGAAGTTGCAAACGAAGCAGGGGTTGGACACTTAGTCTTTTACCACCTCACTCCCTCGCCGAGAAATTCGCTAATGGCCGATAGGCTTTTACGCGGGGTCAAGGAAGTACGCCCTGACAATTGGACACTTTCAGTAGACGGCACGAGAGTCACGCTGCCCGTAGGCAGCGATGAAATTTTTCTAGATGAGGTTGATTAATTAGTTCTAGACTGCTCATTCTGCCAATAGCTTTTGGTAATTCGATAGCAGAGCGTCTTAGTAGGCTCGCCTGAAATAGCGAGATTTGCAGTGTAAGCGTATTCGGCACCAATTTTCTGAGCAGCTTTCTGGGAACGAATGTTGCTTGGCGCAATATGAAGCCAAATCTCGTCGAATGTCTCGAAGGCGTGATCTAACATGAGTGTCTTCATTGCTCGATTCCAAACGCCGCCCCAGTAATAGGAATCCAAAAAGGTAAACCCTATCGACATCGAGTCTTCGATATCGGGTGCGGGGTAGTAACGCGAACAGCCGATGATTCGTGCCTCATGTGCGCCACCGGTCGAGTTATCGATGGCGACGAGCGTCGTCTCTGTTGCGAGCAGAAATTCAAAATACAACTCGAAGACATCACGCTGCCAGCGATCATGCTTAGGATGGCCTGCCCAAGTTTCCGGCGAAGACGCCGCCAGATAAAGACCTTCGAAGTCAGCTTCTGCAAGGGGCCGCAAAGTGAGTATTTCGTTACCTAATCTTGGTTGAGCATTGAAGGTCATGCCACGATCCTTAGCTAACTGCGTAACGCAAAAGACGACGCTCACCGTTTTTATCGACAAGAAGCATCGTCTTTTGACTCTCTAGGTGCTGACGCATTGTCTTAGAGAGGATTTTTATAGCGCATGTAGGTGACGCTATCCTGCGATTCGGTGAAGAGCACAGATTTTGTTGCCCGACGGATCACGCAGATAGGCAAGATACATTTTACCGTTGTCTCCTTCGCGTATACCCGGCGCGTCTTCACAAGCAGTGCCGCCGTTCGCAAGTCCAGCTGCATGCCAAGCATCACCCTGCGCTTCGTCGGCAACTGAAAAACCAATTGTGCTGCCATTGCCGCCTGTTGCGGGCTGCTCATTTATCGGCTCAGAGATTGAGAAAATGCCGGTGGGTGCCATGTAAAAATAGCGCTTCTTGCCAGTTGGGCTCTCGTTTAACACGCCCGGCCCGTAGCCAAGAACGCCAAGTACTTCGTCGTAAAATTTCTTTGATGCTTCGATATCGGTGGCACCTAACATGATGTGACTAAACATTTTCTTTCCTCTCTTTTTACTCTATGTGTTTCTCGGTTTCTCTTAGCGACTCTTTATAACTCTTTATAACTCTCAATAACTTTCAATAACTCTTATTAACTCTTGCTCACTCTTGGCTTAATTCGATAGTAATACTAGCCTACTTGGTGTCCTGCGGCAGTACTCCAAAAGCGCTATTTATCAGTAGCTATTGTTTCTTTTCATGACTCAAGTTTAACCTGTATTGAAGCCGCAACGGCGAGTGCCTTTTGAATTGCTTCGTCGGTTGTCGACGCGCGTGCGAGACCAACGCCCATCCGCCGCGTGCCGTTAACTTCGGGTTTGCCAAAGAGGCGAATCGACGTGTCGGGTATTGCAGTCGCCGCCTTCAGGTTGCCGTAGCTTATCTCTGCACTTTCGCCTTCGACTAATAGCACTGCCGAGGCGGAGGGCCCATAAAAGCGAATCGCCGGAATACTCAGCCCCAGAATCGCGCGCGCATGCAAAGCGAATTCCGAGAGGTCTTGCGAGATGAGCGTGACCATGCCCGTGTCGTGTGGACGCGGAGACACCTCACTAAACAACACGTCGTCGCCTCTCACAAACAGCTCGACACCGAATAGCCCGCGGCCACCAAGCGCGCCTGTCACCTTTTGTGCAATCTCTTTGGCTTTATCCAATGCGGGCTGCGACATGGCCTGTGGCTGCCAAGACTCACGATAGTCCCCGTCTTCTTGCCTATGGCCAATAGGTTCACAGAAGCTCACACCCTCGCTATGTTGTACGGTGAGCAGCGTGATCTCATAGTCAAAATCGACGAAGCCTTCGACGATGACAGTGCCAGCGCCGCTGCGACCGCCTTCTTGCGAATACTGCCAGGCCTGCTCGATGTCTGACTCGCTCTTGATCGTACTCTGACCTTTGCCAGAGGAGCTCATAATCGGCTTGATGACGCATGGGATTCCAATAGCCCCTATGGCCTCTTTATACTCATCGTAGGTTGACGCAAACCGATACTCGGAAGTGGCAATGCCTAACTCCTCTGCAACGAGTCTGCGAATACCTTCGCGGTTCATTGTAAGCTGAGCGGCCCGCGCACTCGGCACTATATTAATGCCCTCTGCCTCGAGCTCCACCAAGGTCTGCGTAGCGATAGCCTCGATTTCGGGAACGACATAGTGTGGTCGCTCGATAGCGATTATGCGCCTGAGCTCGACCGAGTCTAGCATGGAGAAAGTATAGCTTCGGTCTGCAACTTGCATAGCAGGCGCGTTCATATAGCGATCGCAAGCTATAACCTCCACTCCGAGGCGCTGGAGCTCTATCACCACCTCTTTGCCAAGCTCGCCTGAACCAAGCATGAGGACTTTCGTTGCAGACGGGCTGAATGGAGTACCGATTGTGGTCATAGTGTCGCGCCTGCCTCAATAATCAACGGGTTCAAGTGCTATCGGGGTAAAGAGTATTTCGCTGTCGATCTGACGCCACTCGTCGTTAGTATATCCACTGTCTTCGAACTCCTCATAAGACTGCCAAAGGTCTTCGGGAATATTCCAACCCTTATCATCGGTATGCGTTTCACGCGGCAAACTGTATTTGCCGATGACTAGCCGAAACTGAGACGAAACCTCAGAATCGTCGTGCTCCCGCCATTCGCTAAAGAGTATCTCGACATCGCTATAAAGCAAATCATCAACAGAGTATTCAGCCGGATCGATTGCAATAATGAGCGGGTCTTCAGGCGCATGGAAATTTGTCTCCCAGCGCTCGAATACCTGTCCTGTGAGTACATGCTCGACGTAATGAATACGCTCAAAACTGTCTTCTCTTGTCACTACTGTGTATTTATTGATATCAGCTTTTCTCTTTATTGCTATCGGCTCTCGCAGAACCAATTGCCGCACCTAGCGCTACACAAACTCCGATCCAAACTGGATCATTTGTTAGAGCAAAAATCGTCGCACCTATCGCCGTACTCATTGCGATCGAGCTTCCGATGTTTTCAGAATTCTTAGTCTCTTTACTCATTTTTAGAGTTCTATCTGATTTATTCCACTGTGACAGAGTAGTTGTTTCAAAAACATTGCTGTTTTCACTTGTTTTTAAGCAGTTTCTATCCTTTTTTTTAGAGAGAATTCACCAGTGACTGTCTTTGTTTTCTTCCCTTTGTATAGCTTGTAACCCAGAGACTTCTTTTTCGTGTCAATCCACTCTAATGAATCGTCTACAAAAGCTTGTCTGAATTTGATAGTCAGCTTATGTGTGATTTTATCTTTCTCTTTCACATCTATAGTTTCAACGATTCCCTTGAGAAACTTATTCTTTTCTTCTTCAGACATGTTTTTTGCTGTCTTCAGACTCTCAATTTTTTCGCCAAATGCTCTCACCCAATTAATCCATTGACTCGTAGATGAAGCTTTTTCTAAAGCAGACTGATGACGCTCTATATCTGCTTTTAGCTGAAGTTCCTGCTCTTGAAGCTGCGTAATAACCTTTTCTATTCTGCTTGTGTCGTCAACAAGTGCTTTATTCGTCATATTTGAAACGATCGCAGCGTCTACTTTAGCGAGCTGCTTAGTCAGTCGTTTAATTTGTTTTTTAGCGTTGCTTTGCTCGCTATCACGCTCCTTTTGCGATGATTCATCTGGCAACAATGCTTGTTTCACTGTTTCTTTGTACAGATGTGAAGTAGTCAGAACATCTAAAACAGTGTTCCATATAAGCTCGTCTGCGAGATCAAGACGTATTGTACGCTTTGAGCTGCATAGCGTCTCGTCTATCTTAGTGCTGCGATACCTTCTCCAGTATCCCCGACATTGATAGAAGCGTGAACTTTTATTGCTACCAGAAGTGAGTTTTCTGCCACATCCGCCGCAGAAACCTATGTCTTGCAACAGCGTGACTTGCTTCCGCCCACTGTAAACACCAGTTCCTTTAGATACTTCCCTTGATTTTTTAATCTTTTGATATTTTTTGTATGTCGCAGCGTCAATGATGCTGTCACACTTAACCCTGATCTGTTCGCCTGTCTTTTTGTCAGTATAGACATATGAACCGACATAGTGCGTGTTGCTTAAGAGCTTGCTTACGCTTCCTTCACTCCAGATCGCATTTCCACGACTCGTAGCAACGTTATTCTGTAGTAGCACTTTCACAATTCTGTCTGCTGACATCCCGCTGTTATATAGCGAGTAAATCTTTTTGACCCACTTTGCTTGTGCTTTGTTGATTGCTAACTTGTTTGAACCAGTCTTATCAGCTACAAGATCATATCCGTATAGTGCTGCTCCACCATGCCAGTAGCCATTTCGTACTTTTGATAGCTTGCCGAGTCTAAATCTCTCTGTTCTTAATTCATTATCAAAAGTTGATATTGAACCCAAGATATCGAGCAGTAGCTTGTCGTGTGAATCTGTTAAGTCACGTGAACCTGACTTAGTGTGAAGAGTAACCCCATTTTTCGTGAGTTTGTCGTGAATAATTGCAGTTGATAGACGCTCACGAGACAGTCTGTCAGTGTTCCAAACATAGATATGTTGAATATTTCCGTCTGTAACTTCCCCTAACAAGCGAACCAGTACACTTCTGTTTGTCCAGTCAGTAGAACTCGTTGCACTTCCTTCGTTCCATATTTGCGCTTTGAATCCATTCGCTGCTGCGTATTCTTTTCCTTGTTCAGCTTGAGATTCTAATGATGTTCCTTTCTCTTCTTGAGCATCAGTAGAGACTCGTGTGTAGATATGTAGTGTTTCTTTCATTTTCTATGCTCTTGCTCTGCTATAGCTGTTCAAGTTGAGAGTTAATCCCTATTCATAACGATATTTTAGCTAAGCGTAAGACAAACAGTAACAACACAAATGACTATTGATCTCTGTTTGCTTGTAGAGATTTGAAGTCGATATTTACCCTTTGTGCTGACATAACAATTATAACAATATCAATAACTTATGTCAATCTAAACCATTGTTTTTATTACTAATTCTTAGTAAGAAACACTGTTAACCGCATTGTGTAGCTGAGTATCAGTCACAGACAAGTACATAGCAGTCGTATTGATATGAGCATGTCCCGCTATCTTCTGAATAGTTCTCAGATTAATACCGTTGTTGTTCAAATTAGTGAGAAGTGATCGCCTTCCACTGTGAGAGCTGCATCCTTCCATACCAATCATCTTGAATAGATGCTTAAACAAGTTCTGCATCGATTGTGATGTGAATGCTCCTAGTTTCTGAGAACGAAGCAGAGCGCCGTGACGTTCTTTTCGCATCCACTCGTTCTTACACATGAATGACTCTATTTCCTTCATCACAGAGTCGCTGAGAAAGACTGTCCGTGACTTACGACCCTTTGTCTGTGAAGAATCGAGTTCAAACTGCGATTTCACTCTCCCTGACGCATCAATCACATTATCTACAGTCACAGATGCGATTTCTTTTGCTCGTAATCCAGCTCCAAACGATAAAACGACTGCTAATCTGTTCCTGTCAGCGTGACGAGTCATCTTTGTTGCTGCCAACAGTCGCTTGTAGTCTTTCTGATTCAGTATTTGAGCTTGTGACATGTCTGACTCCTCATAATATGTGTATTTGTTGCCAGTAATAATACTTCCACATATTATGAATTCCTACCTAAATACCTGATTTAATGCCCTTTTTGATTTCCTTAGCATTTTCCTGATAATGTGTGCTTCTACTAGATAACACACATTATTAGTAGACATAGAAAAGATCTAAGCTAGTCCATCCTGACTAGTCCAGAGCATCGTTCTAAGAGATTTTGAGTACAGACGACTGTCTGTGAGTGATTTGAGTGTTAAAACTCGTGAGAAGTGACTGCTGACAGTCTAGAGTGGGAATGATTACTAACGTTTTAAGCAGTTGATTTATTTATATATTAACAAAAATCACTACAAACTAACCTACAAGCTAGGGTAACGATGGTAAACCATAATAACCCGTTTCATTATGAAACGATTATTGCCTATATCTTTGTAGTTTCGACATAATGACTCAATAACGCATTTTTAATAATGTGATATTCATTAATTCCAACTTTCTTCATAAATTCGTTTTCTATTTTCATGAGGATTTTGGCACCCTTTAATCGTGCGTTTTGTCCTTTTTTTGTAAAACAAACAATTTGATCTCTATTATTTTTTGATTTTTTTAATTTCAAAAATCCAACATCAATCAATTGATGAACCGTTTTATGCACTGCTTGTCTAGACACTCCTAATCGCCTCGCAATATCTGATATTGTCCTTTCATTCCCTCTCAATACATTGAAAAGCCTTAACTGTGCTGGGGTTGCTTTTTTGTATTCTCCGGCATGATGTAGACGAAGAGATTCTTCTTGCATAAATTCCCCCAACTCTAAAACTAGTTTCATGATATTGGTATCAAGATAATTAAATAACTCAGACTCATTCATATTTATTAACCATTTGTCAACTATAGTTGACAATATACAATATTTAAGATAAATTACAATTGAAAAGTGAGGTGGAGAAAAAAAGAGTGGATAGAAATAGAAGAATTTTTTTAAAAATTACCGGCAGAGGAATGTTTTTAGGTTCAATTGGTGTTCTGGGAGGGAATGAAGGGTGAATATGCCTAGAAATAAAATCTTCTTAGCAGGGCTTTCATTTTGGATAGTTGCAACTTTTTCTTATTTTTTCTCTGTTCAGAAAGGTTTCGATGTATCACCTATAGCGGAGGATGGTTTAACAAGTTTATTAACTGCATACATACCTGTATTAGTTCTTGCAGTATTTTTGTTGTTATATCTAACCCGAAAGAGAGATGCAGTTAATTGGATCAATCTTTATTCAGTTAAAAAATCTACTGCAAAAAAAGAAGCATGGTTGACTGTAGTTTACTTGCTAGTTACTCAATTGATTTTGGGTCTAGGTTTTAATATGGGACTTCACTTCCCTGGAACAGATGTTTATTCCACAGGAAGTCACTCTCAAGCAGATGTTTGGGTTTGGGTAATTACATATACAATTATCTATACCATTCTTCCCTTAATCTGGCTCAGAGGAAGAGGATTTTCCGTAAAAAAACTTTTTGGTTCTTTTAAATGGATTAGGGATTTATGGATAATCATTGCTTATTGGGCAATAGATTTTTTCGGTTCAATATTTTCTGGATCTACTGATTTCATTGGTGGCATTAGTTCAAGTCAATATGCTCAAGGTATTCCGCTTGGGA